>JAYWHS010000243.1:0-18981 GCA_043777635.1 Kofleriaceae bacterium
CCGGCACCGTACTCGTCGAGTTCGGTGGCTAGTACTTCACAGCGATTGCGATCCATTGTTGACTTTGGTTGCCAAGCGGCAGCAACTCGGGCATTGCTATCACATGTCGGCTTCGCAGTTCACCTCTGGAATCACGCTGTCCGCGCCTCCGCCTGATCCTACCCGCTTAATTGTGGTGGCGATGTCAGGGGGCGTCGACAGCTCGGTGGTCGCCGGCCTGCTGGCCGAAGCCGGTCACCGCGTTGTTGGCATGACCATGCGGCTGTATGATGCGCGTGGCTCGGCCAACGCCTCGGGCGGCCGTTGCTGCGGGCCGCGCGATATCGAAGACGCGCGCGCCGTCGCCGAGCACCTCGGCATCCCGTATTACGTGGTCGATTTAGAAGCCGAATTTAGCCAACAAGTCGTCGAAGAATTCGTAGAATCATACCTCGCTGGAGAGACCCCCAATCCATGCGTAAAATGCAATCAGTACATTAAGTTCACTCCATTATTGGAGCGAGCGCGAGCGATGGGTGCCGATGTCTTGGCCACCGGGCATTACGCCCGCATCGAGCATGATGACACCGGTACCGCAACGTTGCGCCGGGGCGTCGATCCAGGCAAAGACCAATCCTATTTTCTATTTTCGATGCCGGGCGCTGAGTTGGGCGCGGTGTGGTTTCCCCTCGGTGGCCTCACCAAAGAAGATGTGCGAATGCATGCCAAACGCTTAGCGCTGCCCAATGCAAGCAAGGGCGAATCACAGGAAATTTGCTTCGTGCCCGACGGCGATTATGCTGGATTTGTTGCAGCATCAGCGTTGCGCCGGGGCCGGCCTTTGCCAAAAGCCGGTGCTATTGTAGACGCCCAAACTGGCGCCGAGCTTGGCCAACATAACGGCGTACATCGTTACACCGTTGGCCAACATCGTGGCTTGGGCAATCTAACCACCAAAGATAAATTGTACGTAACGGCGATCGATCCAAGCGCTGGCCGGGTTGAAGTAGGGCCCTACGATCAAGCGGTCCGCAAACAATTGGCAGTCCGCGATTTTCGCTGGTTATCGCCGCCGGTGACTGGGGATTTCACTGCAACCGTGCAAGTGCGTCATCGCGGTGTGCCGATGCCGGCGACGGTCAAGGTCGTCGACGGTATGGCGCACGTGACCGTCGACGGTGATGGGCAGGTAGCCGCACCAGGCCAAGCAGCAGTGTTATATGCTGACGATCGGGTGATCGGTGGCGGCTGGGTTGCACGGCCAAGCTGAGCGTTTGAGTCTCGGCGGAGATCTGGCTCGCCCGGCCCATGATGGCGCTGATGCGAACCTGCCGTAGCTGACATGCGCCTGCCGCGAATGACAGTTATGACAGGCCAAGCCAAGGTCAGGCCCCCTGATTGTACGGCCGCCCGCTTTTGTTGGTGGCCCAAGGTATGTGGGCGCTCGTCGCAACGGCTGGCATGAGTCGTGCTGTAGTGCCAAGCATGACTAAAATTCAGTTTCTATTGTGCGCTTCGCTGCTCGCCGCTTGTGGCAAGTCGGACAAATCTAGCACCGGTGCCGGTGCCAGCTCGGCAGATAAAGCCAAAACCGCTACCAGTGCTGCGCCGGACCCGAGCAAGTTCGGCGGTAGCTGCAAGAACTCGTTCGACTGCCCACGGGTCGATTTCAAAGCGTCGTGCAGCGTCGAGTGCGAGCGACCGTCCGGTGCAGCCGATGACCAGCCTGGCTATTGCCAATTGCGCGACCTTGCCACGACGGTGGGTGCCACCAATTGTTACGGCAATCGTCGCGGAGTTGAATCACAAAGCACGCCACCAACTGCCAAAACGCCGGTATTAAATTACTGCGATATCAACGCTGGGGTGTTCTGCAATATGGAAACCCATGCTTGCGAAGCCGTGAAAGCGCTAGGCGCAGCCTGCACGGAAAGCGACGACTGCGGCAAAGACGGCGCTTGTCAGAACAAAACCTGCGTTGCTGCTGGAGCACCAGGTGCCGCAGCTGTCGAAGGCCGCTGCGCTTCAGCTGGTTACCGCGACAACGGGCAATGCCTGGCTCGCAAAGCCAACGGTGACGTGTGCAAAGAATCTGACGACTGCCAATCGCTCAACTGCTTGCAAAACGAAAAAGGTCGTATGTGCGCAGCCGCTGAGGTCAAGCCGTGTGTTCTCGAAGCAAGCCGCTAACCAGGCACGTCCACTACATACGCCAAGCAACCCGCCGGTGGAACATGCGTCAGGTTGATTGCCTGAGACTTGCCAGTTAAAGATCGCGCAGCAGGGCCGGGCCGCTACTCACCCCAACTCGTCGACGCACCTCGCACATGCCAGCCCGACGCAATGTCGAATTCGCGAATTGCCGTTAACAATCGATGCATCGCAGCGTCGATATACGCTGACATTTCAGCGATTTGATCCCCGCGCGCATCGACATCAAGCGCCACCTTCACCGCTGCACGCTTTTGCATGAAAACACTCTATCGCCGGTATTTTCGACGCTACCGCTTGCTCGCTGTGCCACGAAACATCACTGCAACCAAAAACATCTGCCGAACTAACCGATCGATCCGTGTTGCCCACATCACAGCCTTGCACGAGGTTTTCACGCGCTACTCGTAGGCACCGCAATTTTTCACACAAAAGCTACGTCAACACAAATCTGAAAAATATTTCTTAAAATTCTCACAAAAATATGAAGTCCGAAAACCGGACAGACATCGGTCTACCAGTCTTCGCTATCGCAAGCACCAGCTCGCTCCCTCCGGCGCCGCTGTGTGCCAACCGTTCACCCAACCTATTCACCACCCACCCAGCAATGTCGCCCAGCGCAGCTATCTGTCAATCCGCAACCGCCGCCGCCGACCAGCACCCCACACACCGAACGTCGCTAGCGCCAACAGTGCCGGCCCCGTTGCGCCACGCTCATTCACCGAGCAACAACCGCCATCCTCTGCTGGCAGCTGACACGTTGCCGTGCATTGATCGCCGTTGGCGATGTTGCCATCGTCGCAGGTTTCACTGGCATCGACTAAGCCATCACCGCACACACTGGCAACGCCAACAACACAGAGATGATCCACCGTCCAACCGCCCAGCTCATTAGTATTGTCGCTGGTTAATTCCAAGGCAATCTTGTCGGTCGCAACACCGTTGGCTGGATCGCCCAGATCGAAATCAATATCGCGCCATTCAAGATCACGAAACACGCGGGGCTCAACAATAAACTTTTCGAGCATCGTAGTGGCATTGCGCGCTGGATTGGTCCACGCCACGGTGCCATTGATACGCACCGCCGCTTGGTCGTTGTTGCCGTCGTCGACATTGAGCCAGCGCCGGAACTGCAAACGGACATTGCGGTAGCCACTGACATCGAGCAAGGGCAGGGTCGCCGATGCGGTGGTACTGCTGCGGTGTAAGCCGCCACCCATGAGATTGTTGCCAAGCACGCCCGTGCCTGCAAACGCCGCAGCTGGGTCACCGCCGACACTGCCGGTGCCTGACCCCATCGGTGTGCCCATTTGCCAATCGCCACCCAACGTCAACGCTGGTGCATCACTGCCTTCAAACTCGGCACACCAAATTGGCGTTACATCACCGACATAAAACTCATAAAATGGGTCAGCTGCATTATTAGGGAAGCGCAACGAGCTGCCGTCGTCGAGGGCCAGCGCCACTTGATACTGCACCACCGAACCGGCAGGTACCGTCGGCAAGGTCGCACTAGCGTCGAGCCCAGCCGCGGTCATTGCAATAGTTCCGGAACTCGCGGCATCGGTTTTGCCACGCACCCGCCACGTAACCGTGCCGCTCACCATCGTCGGATCGGCGCAGCCAGGTGCCGCGCCAGTACCAGCGGCGATCGCTGCGTTGAGTTCAAAGCCCGTGCGCGTTGGCGGTGCGACCGTGGCAAATGCCAGCGGTTGGCCCTCGGCCAAACCGTGGTGCCCAAACGCCGCGCGAATCGCGCATTGATTTGGCGTGCCATCGGCGATATTGCCATTATCGTCGTCAGCCAGTAGCGCTTCGTTGAACGCAGTTTCAATGCCATTGCCACGTTGCATGATCGCGTAGAAAATTTTTAAGGCGCGGGCCACTCCGGCTTCTTTACCGAGCCGCGCAATCAACGCTTTGCGCAGATCCCAAAGTGAGCCCGCCAAAATTTCACCATCGGCATGCGACTCGCCGGTCAGGTCATCCGGCGCGCGTTTTTCGCGGTACGCAGGGTCCAAATCGCGCACCGGAATTTCCGGTCGAGTCACAAAAAAACCCAAGCCCAACACCGGATCGTCGGACATCACCAACGCAAGAAAATCGGACAAGCCTTCGCTGGCCGCACTGTCAAAATTCCCAACACCCGGCGTCAGTGAGTTGAAGTGCAGCGAATGGCCAAACTCATGATGTACGACGTCGGCCAGCAGACCCGAATTTTCACAGCGTTCACTGCGCGGAAAAAAGTGAATATCGTCGCCGGTTGAGTAGGCGTTGCAATCATTGCCGGGGCCGCCATCGCTTTCATTCACCACCACGGTCAACACTGCATCGAGGTACGGCAGCGCAGGATTAAGAAACTGTTTGGTGAACAATTTGACTTCATTCGCAGCAACGAACCCAGCCAGTTGCGCTTGTTCGGCTTCCACGCTCGAGGACCACAGTGTAGTGCCACCGTCGAGCAATGGCAGTGACACGGTGGCTGGCCCACTTTGATTATTCACCACGCTAACCAGCGGGCCGCTCAGGCCTGGTGTTATGGACGGCACGGTGCCGGTCCACACGCCGACTCCGAGGTCATTGCCAGTGATGCTTTGCCCATCACTGAGTTGATGGGTTGCGAACAGCGCTGGTTTGGGTGCCGTGCCAAAAATCGGCGAACGCTTCGGTACGTCGTAGGCAATCACACCTTGGCCGTTGCGGCGCAACGATTGCCGAGCAAGTGGTTGTCCGGTAACCGGATTGCTCCACACTAACCATCGAGCTCCGGCATCGCCAACCGCTAGCTGTTGATCGGCGACGAGGTAGGTAATCACAGCGGGCATCGTGCCCGACGCCGGCTCGATTAGCGGTAGCACCACGCGCTGCGGCGCAGCCGTGATCACCACGTTGCGGCCACCAGTTGCGGTGAGCCATTGCGTCGTGGCCACCGTCGTGGGCGTCGCTGCACCGCTGGTCGCGGCAAGTGTGAATGCGCGCACATGCGGCATCGCCGTTGAACCCGCAGCGAACAGACGATTGGCCTTAAAGCTTACGTAGACCGCCGCGCCAACAACCGGCAAGCCAGCCGCATGTTGAGTAAATGCAACGGTGCGAAAATCACCGCTGGGATTTAGGCTGTTATGCAACAGCACCAAATCTGCCAGCGTGGCACCTGGTGCAAGTGCAGCTAGATTGCGCTCGATAAATTCGCGCGCAGCGCGCTCGGCAACAACGGCATTGACCATGGCGCCGGCAACCGGTTGGCCAGCACCGGCAATCCGCAACGGTACGCCCGTGCCTTCGTCCCATAGCACCGACGCCGCGCCCAGCGTTCGATCAAACGTTTGCATGGCCGCTAGGCGCGCACCGCCACGTTGCCGCGCTGAGTTGAGGGTGGCGCTGGTCAACGATGTGCCATGGACAGCAACGCGCAGAGCACGGCCGTCTGCCGCTATCATGCGGCCATCATCAGGCTCCGCTGTTTGTACAGCCGTTCCACTCATTGGGCCGCGCACCGCATGACTGACCACAGGCGTGGTGATAAGCAGCGAGCAGGCTAACGCGGCGGCCAATCGAGCAGTGGTTCGCATGGCCATAGCCTACCGCCATTCGCCATCACCGACGGTGCAATTGTCCACCAAGGGCCTGACAGGTACTAACCGTAGTTGCGGCACAGCGTGCGACAGCGTGCGCTAGGCCACAGGCGACAGGCCTTTGCCGGCTCGGATATTTCGAATCAGCAACGCTTGACCGTCGGCATGATAGCTCGAACGCACCAACGGACCGCTTTCCACATGGGCAATGCCTTGGGCCAGCGCAAACGCTTTGAGCTCGGAAAATTCGTCAGGGTGCACGTAGCGTTCAATTTGCAAGTGACTTTTGCTTGGGGCCAAGTATTGACCGAGCGTCACGATATCGACGCCAAGGCCTGCGACTTCGCGCAGCACCTCGTCGACTTCTTCGCGGGTTTCACCGAGTCCCAACATCAAACCGGTTTTGACGATCGCGCCACGCTGCCGTGCATGTTCAAGGATTTTGTAACTGCGCGGATAACTCGCTTGCACTCGAACTTGGCGCGACAACCGAGGCACAGTTTCTAAGTTGTGCGCAAAAACATCGGGTTGCGCTTCGAGCACGATATCGGCGTGCTCGGTACGACCTTTGAAATCACCGACCAGCACTTCGAGGGTCATGTTCGGACAAGCTTGTTTAACCAGGGTAATCGTTTCAGCCCAATGCGCACTACCGAAGTCAGACAGGTCATCACGGTCGACGCAGGTGATAACCGTGTGCTCCAAATTCAGCTTGCTAAGCATCTCGGCGACGCGCCGTGGCTCATCAGCATCCGGTGGCAACGGCCGACCGGTCGGCACATCGCAAAACCGACACGAGCGGGTGCAGATGTTGCCGAGAATCATGATCGTTAACGCCCGCCGGGTCCAGCACTCGCCAATATTGGGGCAGCTCGCACTTTCGCAAACCGTGTTGAGCTTTAGATCTTTGACCATTTGTTTGGTTTCAAAGAACGACGGCTTGCTTGGCAGTTGCGCACGAATCCACTCGGGATGACGCCGCTTCACCGCAGGTTGCGCGGTACTAGCTTCGTTCGCAGCTACAGCGACGGGCGCAGGTGCGGCGGTGGTGTCAATCACAGGCAAATGAACACGTTCGCTCATAATTCGGGTGTAGCACAACCTGAAGGATGTTGATGACCGCTGCGATCGCGGCGACCAGGATTGTGACCAAGCCCCGTGAAATCCTACATGTGAATCGCGTGGCCCAGCGCGTCTTCGGTTGCTTCTTTGATAGCTTCGGCAAACGTTGGGTGGGCGTGAATCGTATACGCCAATGACTCGGCGTTGACTTCCGTGGTCTTGGCCAACGTCATCTCGGCGATCATGTCGGTAACCGCAGGGCCGATCATGTGCGAGCCAACCAACGCGCCGGTTTCGGCATGCCAAATCACTTTGACAAACCCTGGATACTCACCTGCAGCCATCGTTCGGCCCAGTGGCTTAAATGGAAACTTGCCGACCTTGATCGGAATATTTTGAGCGCGCGCTTTGGCTTCGGTCAGGCCCAGCGAGGCAATTTCAGGATGACAATACGTGCATGCCGGGATGGCATCGTAACGCACCGGATTGGCGTGGTGCCCGGCGATGACTTCGGCGACATACACACCTTCGGCTGACGCCACATGCGCAAGGCCACGGCCTGCGACATCGCCGATGGCCCACAGATTGTCGCCCGCTTTACAGTGTTCATCGACTTTGACAAAGCCACGCTCAAGCACGACACCGTTAGCTTCTACGCCAAGACCCTCGGTGTTAGCTGTTGTGCCGACGGCGACCAACAATACATCAACGTCTAAGAGTTCGGACGCCGCGGCGGTGCCGGCTTCTGGCGCTTGGGCGTTTTCGATCGTCAGCGTGACGCCAGTCGCGGTTCGTTTGGCGGCGCTGAGTTTTTTGCCGGTCAGGCACTTGATGCCACGTTTGCTAAAGGCGCGGCCCAATTCGGTCGACACATCAACATCTTCATTGGGCACCAGCCGTGGTGCGTATTCAATGATGGTAACCTCGACGCCGAGCGCAGCATAAAAAGAAGCAAACTCGACGCCGATCGCGCCGGCGCCTAATACTGCTAAGCGCTTCGGTACCTCGGGCAGCGTCATAGCGCGGCGGTATTCAATGATGCGTTCACCGTCGAGCTCAATGCCGGGCAGGGACCGAGCGCGGGCACCGGTCGCGATGATCACATGTTTGGCTTCAAGATTGCTAACCACATTATCTGCACTGCGGACTTCGACCGAATGTGGCCGCCACGCGCCACTACGCGTGCCTAATGTGGCCGTGCCCACGATGTGGTCGATCTTGTTTTTGCGAAACAAGAACGCAACGCCTTTGGAAATTTGCGCTGAAATATCGCGGCTGCGCTTAATGATTGCAGGGAAATCAAAGCGCACATTGTCGACCAGGATGCCGAACTCTTTCGCGCGATGAATCAGTTCCAAGACTTCAGCCGAGCGCAGCAACGCCTTGGTCGGGATGCAGCCCCAGTTCAGGCAAATGCCGCCTAAGCCTTCGCGTTCAACGCACGCGACTTTTAAGCCGAGTTGCGCCGCGCGAATCGCAGCAACGTAGCCACCCGGGCCAGCCCCAATAATCACCAGATCGTAGGTAGAAGTTGTCGACATAATTACAGCGCTAAAGATTCAGGGTGTTCGAGCAAATCAGCAAATGCGATTAACCACTTTGATCCTAACGCGCCATCGATAACGCGGTGATCACAGCTCATCGACACCGTCATGCGTTTACCCGCGACAACCGCTCCATCTTTGACCACGGCGGCATCGAGTACAGCGCCAACCGCCAAGATGCCGGCTTCAGGTGGATTCAAGATCGCGGTAAATCTCTCGATGCCGAACATGCCCAAGTTAGAAATCGTGAACGTCGAACCGGTGATTTCATGGGCTTTGAGGCCGCGTGATTTTGCTCGCTCGGCAAGATCGCGAATTTCAGCGGCGATTGCACCAATGCCTTTTAGATCAGCATCGCGCACCACCGGGGTAACCAAGCCATCTTCAATCGCCACCGCGATACCGACGTGTACACGATGATGTCGACGGATCAGGTCGCCTTCCCAACTCGCATTACATTCCGGCACCCGACGCAGCGCCAAGGCTACAGCCTTGACGACTAAATCATTCACCGAAACTTTGCCGCGATCGCCCAGTAAGTCATTGAGCTTTTGCCGAAAGCCGAGCAACGGCGCGGCATCAATGCTGCGCTGCAAATAAAAATGCGGGATGTCACGTTTGGCTTCAGTCAAGCGCACTGCAATGCGCTTGCGCATATTGGATGCGGGAATGTCAGTGTAATCACCGACGCTGTCGGCATGAACCGCTGCCGGCCCGGCCGCGCTGCGCACGGTGAGCGCTGTGCTGGCACCCGGAGGCATCGGTGCCGGTGGCGCAGCATGAGGCAACGTGTTGCCAATGGGCCCCGACGCCATCGTCGCCATCGGCGCTTGTGGAATCGCATCGGTGGCCGCGCGCACATCGCGTTCAACGATACGGCCGCCAGGACCGGTGCCGGTCAGCGTCCGCAGATCAATGCCAAGCTCAATGGCCAATGATTTCGCCAGCGGTGAGGCCAGGACTTGGCCACGAGGTGCAGCGGCGACCGGCGCGGCAGTAACCGCAACGCTGGCAGACGGGTTGCTTGCCACGACCGGTGCGGCCATGATGACTGGCGCAGCGGCAACCGGGGCAGGAGCAGCAACGGCGACCACCGCTGCGGTCGGTGCCACGCTTGCAGCCGATTCGCCTGCGGCCTGCGCCACCAGCGCCGAAATATCTTCGCCAGCTTTGCCCATGATCATCACCGGCGCACCGAGTTTTACGGTGTCGCCTTCTTTAACCAAGAACTTCAGCAACACGCCGCTGTCCTCGATATTAAAATCCATGTTGGCTTTGTCGGTTTCGACTTCGGCGATCAAATCACCGGGATTAACCTTGTCGCCTTCTTTTTTTGACCATTTGACCAACACGCCCTCTTCCATGGTGGGCGACAACTTGGGCAGACCAATAATTTGAGCCATACAATTTTCCTTTAGCGCCAAGAACTCGGCAAGGTTATCGAAAACGTCGCCAGAAACATCGTGATTACGGAGTCGAGGCCTAGTCTAGATAGAGCGCGCGGCGCACCGCAGCGATGACATCCCCAACTTGCGGTTGAACTTCGAGCTCTAAATTTTTAGCGTACGGCATCGGCACGTCGTCCGAGGTCACCCGTTCGATCGGCGAATCGAGTGCGTCCATACACTGCAATTGCATCTGGTACGCCACTTCGGCGCCGTAGCCGGCCACTGGCCAGCCGACTTCGACAATCACGCAACGTCCAGTTTTGCGCACCGAGGTTGCCAGCGTGTCAACATCGAGTGGGCGTAGGCAACGCACGTCAACAACTTCAGCTTCAATGCCTTCGGCCGCCAACAGTTTGGCAGCGTCGAGGCAAGTCCATACCATTTTTGACCAAGCGATCAGCGTAATGTGTTTGCCCGGCCGCTTGATATCGGCTTTGCCAAACGGAATCAGGTATTCACCATCGGGCACTTCCCACGTTGAGTTGTACAACGTTTCGCCTTCCATAAAGACCACGGGGTTGTCTTCACGAATCGCGGTTTTTAGCATGCCTTTGGCGTCGTACGCCGTCGATGGCATCATGACTTTGAGGCCGGGCACGTTGGCGTAGAAACTTTCGAAAGATTGCGAATGCTGAGATCCAACTTGCACCGCCGGGCCACTCGGGCCACGGAACACCATCGGCACATTGTATTGGCCACCTGACATTTGAAACATCTTCGCAGCGGCATTGACGATTTGATCGATCGCCACCAACGAAAAGTTCCAGGTCATAAATTCGATAATCGGCCGCAAGCCAACCATCGCAGCGCCGACCCCAATGCCAGCGAAACCCAGCTCGGCAATCGGCGCATCAATGATGCGTTTAGGTCCAAATTTTTGCAGCAACCCTTGGGTCACCTTATAGGCGCCGTTGTAGTAGCCAACTTCTTCGCCCATAATAAAAACATTAGCGTCGCGCTCCATCTCTTCGCGCATCGCCTGATTGAGGGCTTCTCGGTAGGTAATGACTGCCATGGGGTCCTCTTAGCGCTTTTCTACGTAGGAGTGATAATCGTCTGCGGGTGCCGATTCTTCGGCGAAACGCACCGAGTCTTCGATTTCGATCCGCACGTCTTCTTCGAGGGCTTCGATCGCAGCTTCGGTCATGCCGATCGCTAGCAAATTTTCCCGAGTGCCATTGAGTGGATCTTTGCGTTTCCACTCTTCAACTTCTTCTTTGGTCCGATACAGGCCTGGATCACTCATTGAGTGGCCGCGAAAGCGATAGGTCAAAATTTCGATTAGCGTTGGCTCGCTGGTGGTACGCGCGCGTTCCACTGCTTCGGCGATCCGCCGCTTCACTTTGATCACATCGTCGGCATCGAACCGATCGCGTGCCATCCCGTGGGCTAACGCACGCAATGAAACGTCGTTGACCGCGAACGACCGATCATTGGGTGTGCCCATCGAATACTGGTTATTTTCACAGATAAAAACAATCGGCAGTTTCCATAAGGCGGCGAGGGCGATGCCTTCGGTGGTGCCACCGATGGTCGATGCACCTTCACCAAAAAAGCACAGCGTGACCCGGCCATCATTGCGATACTTCGACGCAAACGCAGCGCCCGCACCAATCGGCACATGACCGCCAACGATGCCGTGGCCGCCGAGGAAATTGGTGGCCTTGTCGAACAAGTGCATGGAACCGCCGAGGCCTTTGACCAAGCCGGTTTTTTTGCCCCACAGCTCAGCCATGATCGGCCGCGATGCCACGCCCTTGGCATACGCATGGCCGTGCTCGCGATATGTCGCAATCACGTAATCTTCGGGCCGTAGCGCAGCGATAGCGCCGACGCAGACAGCTTCTTGCCCAATAATCAGGTGCAAAAAGCCGCCAATTTTGCCAGTTGAATAGGCTTTGGCGCAGGCTTCTTCCATCCGGCGAATGGCCAACATTTGCCGATACAGCGGCGCTAACTCTGCGGTGGTTGTCGTGGGCGGTGCGGACGCATCCGACGCAACCCTTGCGGTTTCCGGGGTACTCATCAACGCGGACCATACCCTTGGCCACGGCTAGAAGGCACATAGTTGGCGGCAAATAAAACTGATCGGATCGGACTGCCACACTCCCCAGCGTTCGCTGGGTTCGCTCCATGATCGGGCACACTCCCCAGCGTTCGCTGGTTCGCTCCATGATCGGGCACACTCCCCAGCGTTCGCTGGGTTCGCTCCATGATCGGGCACACTCCCCAGCGTTCGCTGGATTCGCTCCATGATTGGGGGCCGCTTTGACTCGTTGCGTTAGCGGTTACTTGATGTCGATGACTACGTTGCCGCTGCTATCGATGAAACTTTCGCCAACCAATGATGTGCCAGCGAGTTTGACCCCAGTGATTTTTACCTTAATGACCGCTTTGGGCATTTTGTCGATTGGAAACGCGCCGGCAGCGCAAGGGACCGGCTCAAAAGCGAATGCAACAGCATTGTCGTCACTGGTGAAATCCAGCTTCAAACGATCGATGCCGTTACAAGTTGCGCCCGACGGTGTGCTGCCATTAATCGTCCAGCTAACTCGAATCGTGCGCAACGTGGTTTTGTCGGCGCACACTTTGGATTGATCGCAGGTCAGGTTGGGCACAGAGCCACCGCAATCACCATCGTTGCTACATACCAACCCGGTGTGGTCGGTCTCGTCGGCGCACGCGCCAGCCAATGCCATTGCAGCGACCGCGGCCACAAAGCTACGTTTCAATCCCTGAGTTTGCATAAGGTAGACGTATCAAGGGCCTGGGCTGGACGCAACGCTGTCAACGAACGTAAATCGAATTGCTACACAACCAGACCAAGTCTTGATCTTGCAGTTGCCCCGCAACGTCACCCAGATCGCAAACCCGGGTGGTACCGCACAATAACCCAACCGCTGCATAACGCGACGGGACCTGATGAAAGGTTACTTTTACGGCCCGATTTGTTACAAGGCGTCCCTATGCGCACTCGCTTATCGCGCTCTTATCGTTTTGAATCGGCCCATTTTTTGCCAAACGTGCCACCGGGGCACAAATGCGCAAACATGCACGGTCACTCGTACAACATCGAAATCGTCATTGAAGGCGAGATTGATCCGCACACCGGCTGGCTCATGGACTTCGCGGATATCGATGTCCATGTTGCACCGTTGGTAAAAATCCTCGACCACCATGTGCTCAATGAAATTGCCGGCCTTAGCAACCCCACCAGTGAGCTGCTCGCCGTGTGGTTGTGGAACAAGCTAGTGGCCACGTTACCGTTGGCCGAAGTTAGTGTGCAGGAAACAGTCAGTTCGCGCTGCACGTACCGAGGCCAGTAAGTCGTGAGCGTGTACCGCGATCAACCTACGGCGCGCGACGCTACGCGATTGCGGGTGGTGACGCTCAATTTTTGGGGCTTGTCGGCGCCACTTGATCGACGGTTGGAGTTGGCGATCTCGCAGCTGCGGCAGCTCGATCCTGACGTAGTTTGCCTGCAAGAAGTCCGACCACTCAACGGCGTCGACGGCCCAACTACCGCAGATACCCTGGCAAGTGCGCTCGGGATGCACGCGACCTATCACGCCACGATGCAGTGGTCGGGGCATACGTTTGCCGGTTCTGCAGCAGGCGAAGAGGGCCTCGCGGTGCTTACACGGATCTCGCCCGCCGCCGTGACCTACAACCAACTGCCACAATCGCGGGCGCCTGAAGGCCGCGGCCTATTGTCGGTCTTTGTGAACGTCGAACATGGTCCCATCTGGGTTCATACCACCCATTTGCACTACCGCTTGGATGATGGACTCGCACGCGAAGCACAAGTCCTTGCCGTCGACGAAATTGTGCGTAGTTGCGGTCGCGACAACGACAGTTCGCCGCAGATTCTGTGTGGCGACTTCAACGCTACACCGGATTCCGACGAAGTTCGTTTTTTGCGTGGCCTCACAACGTTGGCGCAAGATGGCAATCGTCGACGCACCCATTTTCAAGACGCCTGGTTGCGCCTGCATCGTGAACCAGAGCATGGCGACGGCCCAGCCCAAGGCGTCACCTGGTCGAGCGATAACGAACACACACGGCCGCTGCGTTCGCTCGATATCGATCGCCGCATTGATTACATGTTTGTTACGTCACGCAAGCGCGATGGTCGAGGCACGGTATTGCGTTGCGAGGTTGTCATTACCGAACGCGAAGGCGACGGGCCGGATGCAGTTTGCGCCAGCGACCATTACGGGGTGATGGCTGATATTCAAATCGCACCGACGCCAGTGACTGCAACGCTGGCAGTGTGACGCGCGCCTATTGGCGAGCGGCGAGCGGCTTACTGCGGCAGCCCAGCTTTGATGGCCGCGATTACGGTTGGATCGTTCGGCGTAATCTGTGGCTTAAACCGTGTGATGGTTTTGCGATCCGCAGACACCACGAATTTTTCAAAATTCCAGCGGATATCACCTTTATAGCCAGCGCCGTCGGTCAACGCGGTAAGTTCTTTGTAAATCGAGTGACGGCCCGGACCATTGACTTCAACTTTTTCCATCATGGGAAACGTAACGCCGTAGGTTGCCGAGCAAAATTCCGCAATTTCCTCGGGCGAGCCCGGCTCTTGGCCGCCGAATTGATTGCATGGGAATCCGACGACGGTGAAGCCTTTTTTGCCATACTCATCTTGCAAGGCTTCGAGCGTGGCGTACTGCGGGGTCAGGCCGCATTTCGATGCAACGTTGACGATGAGCAGCGCTTTGCCATCAAAAGCAGCAAGCGAAGTTGGTACGCCGGAGAGGTTTTTGAGTGGAGTCGTAAACATGGTAATTTCCTTGGTGGCAGCGGGTGTTGAAGGTGTTGCAGGCGCAGTCCCCGCCGAGGGACTTGCAGCAGGTTCGACGGCAGCGGATGGATTCGTGGTCGGCACGGGCGTTGGCGTGCCTGTGGTAGTAGCCGGCGGCACAACCGCAGCGGGCACTTTGGCCGATTTAGATTCTTTGCCACAGCTCATCGCACCGGTCACGGAAACCAGCATCAATGCCGTGCCAAGCGCGACTCTGCAGGATGTCAAATTTTTCATGACGGGACGGTAGCGTGACTTGGTTGTTCGGCAAGCATTAACAGTGGCAATCCGTCGGCGAAATGCGTTAGACCTGCACCGGTATGCGCCACATCTATGCAGACTTTATCGACAAGGTCACCAAGCCCGCGCGCTACTTAGGTGGCGAGTACCAGTCGGTACAAAAAGATCATCGCGCCGTAGCAGCCACGGTGTGTTTAGGCTTCCCTGATGTTTATGACATCGGCATGAGTCATCTCGGCACCAAGATTTTATATTCACTGCTCAACAAAGATGCGCGCATCGCTTGTGAGCGGGTGTTTGCACCATGGACCGACATGGAAGCTGAGTTGCGCGAGCGCAGCTTGCCGTTGGTCGCGCTTGAAAGCCAAATCCCACTGCACGAATTCGACGTGCTCGGCATATCCTTGCAGTACGAGTTGACGTTCACCAACATGCTTACGCTGCTCGATCTAGGCGGCATCGCGTTGCGCACGGTGGATCGCGCTCCCGATGCAACCCTGGTGCTGGTTGGTGGCCCAACCGCTTCGCACCCGGAGCCTGTTGCAGCTTTTATCGACGCTGCGTTCATTGGCGAAGCCGAAGAGTATTTGCCAAATTTAGTCGTCGAATGGGCCAGCATGCGCAAACAGATCCGCGCTGGTGTGCGGACCCGGCGCGATGCGTTGGCCGAGTTGGCGACCCGCTTCCCGCTGTATGTACCGGAACTTTACGACACCGAGATCGACGCTGCGACCGGCATGATCGTGGTTGGCGCGCCAAACGATCCACGCGCACCGCTGCGGGTCCAGCGCGCCATGTTGGCGAATCTCGATGCGTTTCCGTTTCCATCCGATGCCCCAGTGCCGTACGCCGAAGCGGTGTTCGAACGTGCCTCGGTGGAAATCGCGCGCGGCTGTACCGAAGGCTGTCGATTTTGCCAAGCCGGCATGATCTACCGACCGGTGCGCGAGCGTTCCAGTGAATCGATCACCAAGAGTCTGCTCGACGGCGTCGATCGCGCTGGCTACGAAGAAACCGGCTTGACCTGTTTGTCGACGGCGGACTTTTCCAGCATTGCACCGCTGATTAAAAAAGTTGCAGGCGAATTGCGGCAACGCGGGGTGTCGATGTCGGTGGCTTCGTTGCGGGCCTATGGCCTCGGCGAAGAATTGCTCGACGAACTCGCAACTACACGCATCTCGGGCTTAACGTTTGCGCCGGAGGCCGGCACCCAACGCATGCGCGATGTCGTGAACAAAAACATCACCGAAGCCCATGTTGAAGAAAGTGCGCGCCGGGTTTTTGAACGTGGCTGGCATCGGCTTAAATTGTATTTCATGATCGGTTTACCAACCGAGGAGGATGAAGACGTCGCAGGTGTGGTTGCTACCGGTGCGCGTATGCTGCGGGTCGGCCGACAATACCTGGGCAAACGCGCCGAAGTCACGGTGTCGGTGAGTTCGCACGTGCCCAAACCGCACACACCTTTCCAATGGTGTGCTCAAGATTCGCACGACGAAATTGTCCGCAAACAAGGCATCCTGCGCGAAGTTGCAAGGGCCGGACGCGACCCAGGCTTACGCCTCAAGCATCACGATGCCGGTATTTCTTTCGTCGAGGGCATCATGGCCCGTGGCGATCGACGGATCGCAGATGTAATCGAAACCGCGTGGCGCACCGGCGCGCGCTTCGACGGTTGGGAAGAATGCTTTGATCTTGATCGTTGGCATGCAGCGTTGGCCGAAAATGAAGTAAACGTCGAAAGCTACATGGGCACCCGACCGATTTCGGCGCGGCTGCCATGGGACCACATTGACGTTGGCCTCGAAGAAGGCTTTTTGCTCAGCGAATACCGCAAAGCGCTCAAAGGCCGAGCGTCGCCGCCGTGCGGCAAAGTGGCAGGCATGTTGGTGCATCACACCAATCTCGCCGACGCTACGCCCGATCAACGCAAGCTGGTTTGTTACGACTGTGGCGTAGCCTGCGATCTAGCAAAAATGCGCGATGACCGTTTGGTCGCGCTGCGTATCTTAGGTGCCAATGATCGTCCTGAGCTGTCAGCCCGCGCCACGGCCGATGCTGCAAAAGCCGCAGCGTCGGCAGCAGCCGCATTGGTTGACGTCAGCGAGCGCGGCGGCGGGAGCCCCGGTGAGACCAAAAGCCCGCACGACGTCGCACAGTCGCGGCAGCGCATCGCCGAAGTGGAAGCTGGCCGTGCTAACCGCGTGCGCGACAATGGCCACAAAGATGCTGGGCCTAAATATGCGACCTACCGATTGCGCATGGCCAAAGTTGGCCGTGCTGCATTTCTTGGCCATCTCGACTTTCTCCGGCTGCTGGGTCGCAGCTTTCGCCGCGCCGATTTAGCCATTTCGCAAACCCGAGGGTTCAATCCAAAACCGCGCGTATCCTTTGGTCCGGCGCTCGGACTCGGCGTGCCAAGCCTGGGCGAACTTGTCGATATCGATGTCGATCACATGCCGATGATCGATGGCGTGTTCATGCCGAGCTTTATGGCAGCGCCTGATGCAGCGCGGGCTGAGTTGCCGGCCGAAGCGGTATTTGAACGGTTAGCTTCGGTGTTGCCACCGGGCATCGCCTTGCAAGAGTGCGAAATTGTCCGGCTCGCTGGTCATCCACTCACCACCGGGCAGCCCGACCAAGGCCTCGGTAAATTGATCAAAGCTGTCGATATCGCAATTTCGCCTGCACCGGACGGCATGGTTTACAATACGGCGCGGTTGCAGCGTTTGTGCGACGCGTTCATGCAGAAGACCAGTGTGCATGTTGCTCGCGGCGAGCGCACCGTGGACGTGCGGTCGTTGGTTATTGATGTCTCGGTGATCGACGGTGACGCGGCCACCAAGCTGCGCGCTGCGCTCGATTGGCCAACCGATCAGGTCGTACCGTTGATTCGCGCCCGGGTTAGTGCAACCGCCGACGGATCGGTAAAACCGAGCGAAGTTGCTAAAGCCTTAACCATCAACGGACCGGACGACCTACGGGCTGAACATGCGTTGGTGGCGCGCCTTGGTGTAGTAACCACCGACGAATTGCGATGGAACCAACATGCACCGAAACATGTGGCGAAACTCAGCACCTCCGACATGCACGAGTCGAGCAATCACTAGAAACGTAGGGCCGGCGCTCGACCGTGCGATAACACTACCGCTGCCGATCGCGCAGCGCAGTCCACGCCGCCGCGCCAGCAACCGTGCCGAGCTGGAGTAACTCGCGGATGTCGTGCCACGCGGGATGATCCACTGGCAGCGCACGACCGGCAATGGTTGCGGCTAACACTCGATCTGCAACATCTTGCGCATCACCAAGGTAAGCGGCCACTGCGGCACCGGTAATGTCATCGCGCACATCAAGCAGCCCCAACGTTGCCAAACGAATTGCGCCTTGGCCGTCGTCCTGGAGCAACTCGCCGCACACCCGATGCGCTAGCTCAACGTCACCCACCGACACCGACGCAGCGATGAACATTGCATACGGTGCCAGCGTTGCATCAGCGTCAGCGATAACATCGATTGTCGTCGCAAAATCAGCAACCAACGCTGGCGGCACTTGCACGGCGGCATCCGTTGCAGTCGCGGCAATAGCCGTTGCCAAGGGCGCAACAGCGGCGGGCGCGCCACGCAGTAAGTTATTGGCAATCACCGCGCCGTCGAACGAAGCAAATAGCGCGTGATGCAGCAGCGTTGCCAGGGCCGGGCCAGCGACAGCATCTTCACGCTCCATCGCCGCGACGGCAGCATGGGCTAGTTCACCGATGACGTCAGTTGCGGTACTGCCGCAACTCGCGGCCACGATCGAGCGGCGACCAGCGTGCGCTTCAGTCTCTGCATGGGCTTGCAGCAAAGGTTCGCGGCCGCGTTGCCGCAGCGCCGTTGCCGCAGCACACACCACACCTAATGCGGGGTCGGCCAAACGTCGCACCAGCGCCGCATCAACGTCCGCAACGTCGACGACAACCAAGGTTAACGCATGACATGCGTTGGCCCGCACCGCGTCACTGGCATGTTCCGTGGTGGCGACTAGCCAGGGCGCGGCCGCGTCGATCGGAAAACGCTGCAACACGCCCAGCGCTAGTGCGTAGTTGTCATCCGCCGCATTATCCTCGATCAGTT
>JAYWHS010000244.1:0-1538 GCA_043777635.1 Kofleriaceae bacterium
CAGTCAAAACTCGCACCGGCATACGTGCATCCGACCGTGTACCTTCGAGCAAGCCGGCGATGCATTCACGCAAAGCCTGATGATCTTCAGGATCGATCGACTTGTAAAATGAGTGACGAATGGTCTCGGCCACCGTTCGGCCGGTCATCGTTGTCCACACTTGATTGGCGAATACCCACCGGCCCTGACTATCAAGCTGAAAAACTACATCAGCGACGCGTTCGACCACCTGGCGACTCAGGCCGCGCACGGTGTGCATACCTGACTGCATGCCAACAATAGGCCGCAATACCGCGATGGTGTATTCAATACCGGCACTAGCGGCTGGCAATAGTTCGATGCTGCACTCTAGTTGCTCACCGTTGCCGCAGTGTACGAGCGCACTGCCATCGACCATGCCGCGCACCACGGTTTCAACTCGGACGCCGACCAGCGAGCCAGCGCCAAAACCCAACAAACGCTCGGCCGCCGAGTTGCACTCGACCACGGTGCCCCCAGCGTTCCAAACCAGCACACTGTCTGACACAAGTTGAAACACCGCAGCCAGAATGGTGCGTCCGCTCGAAAGTGTAGCTGCGGTCGGTTGGGCTGCGCCATTTGCTAGTGTGGTGACGGCCGGAGATTTTACGTTGCTGGACATACACCGCTCCTGATCGACAACTTGTTCAAATATTTCAACATACGCCACGCCCTTCGATACCGTGCGACGGTTTTGGCATGGTCGACCCTGGCCCCAACCCAATTCATAGCGAGCTTCATTGTACGAGACTCACTCCACTTTGTGTGCCAGCGAAAGTAATCCTTGCGATCTTCTCGGCACGAGTCGTGCAGACCATCGTAGAATGAACCTTCGCCAAGATTTTCATGTGCATTCGACGTTTTCCGATGGCAAAGGCACGTTGCAGGAGAATCTCGCGGTGGCGACAGCCAAAGGCCTGCGCGAACTCGGTTGCGTGGATCATGTGCGCCGCGACACGTTATGGGTGCCGGAGTACGTCGCTGCGGTCGCTGCGTTGCGGGCAACCACCGACATCAAAATTTCGTGCGGCGTGGAAGCCAAGATGCTCAATTGTGCAGGCGAACTGGATATCCCTGACCTGCTTGCAGGCGTCGATCACATCTACATCGCAGATCACCAGATGCCGTTCGGCAACACCTGCTTAGGACCACGCGAGGTGCGCGAGTTAATGATCAAAAATGCATTGACGCCCGGCGACGTAATCTTGGCGCTGATCACAGCTACCAGCAATGCTCTACGACGTCATCGCAACGCGGTGATTGCCCATCTGTTCAGCTTTCTGCCTAAAGTTGGCATTGATGAAAGCCAAGTTCCGGAAGCGCAGATCGTCGGGCTCGCCAACGTCGCTGTTCAACACCAAGCGATTTTGGAGTTTGACGAGCGCTGGCAATGCCCAGGGCCACGCGTGAAAGCGATTTTCGCAGCACACAACGTGCCGATGGTGGCGAGTTCCGACGCGCATCGGCCCGAAGAAATTGGCGCGTATCAATGGATGCCAACGCTGTACGATGTTGCGATA
>JAYWHS010000245.1:0-1536 GCA_043777635.1 Kofleriaceae bacterium
CATCGAAAAACGCTCGGCCCGGCTGTCCCCGGGGTTCACGACGCGATGCGTGGTGCTCTTGTAATAGCCATTGGTAAGGTTTTGCAACATGTCGCCCGAGTCGACCACGATGGTGTCAAAACCGGTATGCACGGCTATCCAGGTGCCATCGCGCCGCAACAACTCAAGGCCTTCCGAGGTGGCCCCAGATAATAGCGTAATCAAGTTGATATCTTCGTGCGCCGCCGAGCGCACGGCACCTGCAGGCACATCGGTGCCAACCGGTGGGTAGTAGAGCACGCGCACGATGGTATCGCTGTCTTGCGCCATGTCGCGAAACCGGTTGATCGATTCACCGATGTGCAACGCTGCAGCTTGCAGAAAAATCGCACCAAGGCCGTCGAGTTTTTGATACAGCGAGGTCAACGCGGTACGAAATTCCGAAATTTCGGCGGGCCATGAATTTGCGCCAAACTCGCGATGCACCGGATGATCGTCGGGCACATCGGGCCGGCCGACTTGCCAGAATTCTTTCAAGTCAGGCGCTTTAGAATCTTTGGCGTGCTCTTTGCCAAAACCCGTGTAGCCGCGCTGACCTTTGACGGCCGGATCGCTGTAGCCGACTTTTGTCGCGACTGGCAAACTGAAAAACTGCTTCGAAACGCGATAGGCTTCTTGCGTAAGCGCTTCGGTGACACCATGGTTTTTCACAGCGAAAAATCCAGTATCAGCTAAGGCTTCACCCAAGGTTTGGATGAAGCTTTGTTGTTTCGCCCCGCCCGCCACCCAGTCCTGTAAGTCCACCACTGGAATGTTTTGCGCGTTCATATCGTTAATTATCGCGCGCCAAGCCAAATCGCATCAACCAGCTTTGTGCTCAATCTCAGGTGCCGAAGCAAAGAACTTGTTGCGATCTGGGTGATTAAACCGGGCATAGTCGATTGCCCACGGGGTAACGGAAAAGCGATCCTGTTCGGCCGTGATCGTACAAGCCATTGGGGTCACCGAACGGTAGCTTGATTCCGGTGGCAAGTCGTTGTTATCGAAGCCCCCGGCCGAGAACAAATTGAGCAGCGTTACGGCGCTCTCTGGGTAGATCGAACGGAAACCTTCGTCGATCTTTTCATGGCCGCGAGCCATCAGCGTGGCGCCGATTTTGTGCATGAATGACTCGAATTGCAGCCGGCCGAACGGAAAGCGGGCATTTTGCGCTTGCAGGTCGTCGGGGATTACATCGGCGGATGACGGATCACTCCACAGCATTTGGAACCGCAAGTCCGGATCATTGAGGGATGCAAGATCGGTAAATTTGGCGCGTAAATCAGCATCACGCGGAATACCCGCATGCACAAACATCAACTTGCCAAAGAACAAAATGTTCGGGAGCTGTTCGAACAGCTCCATGTACGCAGTAAAAACTTCCAATGGCATGTGGTCGTACAGCGAGTTAATTGCCTCGGCTGGCTTCACCCCGCCATACACCCGGCCGCGATACTCGACGTAATATTCGTGATTGCCGCGCAACGGAAACACATGATCGGGCGCTGCCAAAAACAG
>JAYWHS010000246.1:0-5080 GCA_043777635.1 Kofleriaceae bacterium
TGCGGCGGTTGGTGGGCAGCCGGACCGTCCAGCCGCCGCTCGATCAAGTGATGGGTTGGCACCACAAAATTAGCGATGCACCACTACCGCCCGTGGCAACGATCGGCGAGGTGGTGGCGCAGGCCAGCGCTGCGGCGACCTATTGGGAGGCAGCGCGCTTCGGCGCCGATACGGATGCACTGCTCCGAGCCGGCGATGTGGTGGTGTTCGACCGCGCCGTCGATGATGCGCCCGCGTCGTTGATTGGCCTGGTCGCGGCCACCGATGTCCGTGGCGTCAGCGAATTTTTCTATGTTGCCGCAGGGGTAATCAGGCGTGGCTTTATCGACCCCAAACGGCCAACGCTCGCTCGCGATGCCGAGCGCCGCATCGTCAACACGTTTTTGCGCCACAAACAGAACCAGCCGCCAGCCGGCACCCGGTTTCTCACGGGCGAACTGTTCGCTGGCGCCGTGCGGTTGTAAAAATTCTCGATTTTGCCGGTATTGCGCGATGTCCAGAGGGGTGACATCGCTACGGTTTTGTGCGATTAAAAGGCTCGTTCTCCCGGGGCAGTGGTGGAATGGTAGACACATGGGACTTAAAATCCCAAGGTTAATAGCCGTGCGGGTTCGATTCCCGCCTGCCCCACAAACAACTCCAACAGTTGGGATGGCTGCTCAAGGGCATCCTGCATCGCAGCCGTTGTTTGTGATTTGAGTCGGGGCAAAAGACGTTGTCCAACGCAGAACATACCCCGGCTATCGCATGCCGCGCGACAGTCCGAAGTGAAGATTGGCAGGTGGACGCACTGCCAGCATCGACCACAATTGTCCGTTGTCCTCCTCGTCCGGTACGCGGACAAAACCACACGCATACGTCCGAAAACCGGACGCCTGTCACGATGCGATGTGTCGCACAGCAAGCACCAAGCCTACCCGCTCACGGCACGCTGGGTCGTTGCATCCGCGCACGCATAATGATCGGCGGCAGCTGTGCAGCCAGGTGCTCGATTTCCGCAGCCGATGTCGCATGCCCGAGACTAAATCGCACCGCGCTGCGCGCTGCGGTTTCATCTAAGCCCACGCCAAGCAACACCGCCGAGGGCTTGATGCTGCCTGATGCGCACGCTGCCCCTGTGGAAGCGGCCACCCCGGCAATGTCCAGCGCCATCACGATCGACTCACCGCGCGCTCCAGCGAATCCAGCGTTGATCGTGCCGCCAACCCGCGGTGCCTTGGCACCATGGATTGTGACGCCAGGAATCGCCGCAAGCACCTGTTCAAACCGCTCACCCAAGGCAGCCACCGCCGCCCAGTTGCCGCAACTCGTTACCGCCGCTCGTGCCGCCGCACCGAAACCTGCGATAGCCATCGTATTTTCGGTGCCTGATCGCCGACCGCGTTCTTGATGACCTGCACTAAGCAAGGGCAACCCTTGATCAACACCACGGCGCGCAGCATTTAACCAAAGCGCCCCAACCCCTTTTGGCCCACCGATTTTATGAGCCGAGATCGCCATCGAATCCACCACTGCTGCCAGCGGCGCCAGGGCCAGCCGGCCAGCGGCCTGCACCGCATCAACATGGATAAACCCACCGCTTGCGCGCAACTGTTGCGCCATGTTCACAATCGGTTGCACGGTACCGAGCTCATGATTCACCACGGAAATTGCGACCACGCCGACATCTGCAAGCATCGTTGACGTCAGCCCTTCGGGTTGCACCAAACCACCGACATCGACCGGCAACAACCGCACCTGCCAACCCGCTTCGCGCAAAAACTCAACCGCGCCAGCGACGGCAGGATGCTCAACCGCGGTGGTTGCAATGATTTTTGGCCGACCGGTGGCAACTGCAACGTTTGCAAGACCCAAAATTCCGAGTTGGTCACTTTCCGTGCCACCACTGGTGAAAACTACCCCATAACGGTCGCCACCGAGTAACGCTGCAACGTCAGTCCGAGCTCGTTCAATGACCCCACGGGCAGCGCGGCCCTCCGCATGGAGTGATGAAGGATTTCCCCATACATCTGCGACGTCCAGCATCGCCTGCTGTGCCACAGTCAATAATGGGTGTGTTGCGTTGTAATCAAGGTAGATTCGCGCCGGTTGCGTTGACATCATGGTCTCCCTATCGACATGATCACGCCATCCCAGTGGCCGACGGCACCGGCACCCTACTCGTACGATTCGGATTGGTCACTGCTTCGCAGCTCGAAGCAGCGCGGGACCGCGTAGCGCAGGCTGGCGGCACCATTGGCGAATCTTTGGTGGTAATGGGCGCAGTTGAAGACGACACGTTGACTGAGTTCTACCGCACTCGCCTGCTGGTGCCACAAGTTGATGCCAACTCGTTAGCGCGAATCTCTGCAAAGACGCTGGCTACAGTACCTGCCGACGTAGCGATTGAACTGCGGATTATCCCGGTGGCTCTCGATCGCGAAGGCAATCTTACCGTTGCAATGAGCGACCCCGCAAATGGTCGCGCAGTCGACGAACTTGGCTTTTTCACCAGCAGCTACGTTGTGCGCAACGTTGCAACTCAAGCCCAAATCGCCTGGTGCCTGGCCAAATATTATAATCACATTACGGAACTCGCGACCCGCCAGATGGTGCCAGTAGATCCCAAGGCCGAGGCCAACGCAGAGCCCAAGTCACCGTACGTCGCACCCGGCAACACCGATATCGAAACCAAAGTCGCGGCTACGCGGCGGCGGATTTTGGCACCGGTAACAGCACCTGTCGAAGTGATCCGTCCCTTGAGTGACATTCTTGACCAACCGGCCTTGCCGTCTCGTCCACGCACCGTGTCGGGCGAGATTCGCGCCGTTACAACCGCTGCCGTCACGCCAATTACCGACGAGCCAAGTGGCCCGATAATCACGATTGAAGCCGACGCCGAAGCCACTGCACCGCTTGCGCTGCCGCCGATCAAAAAGCGCAAAGCCCAGCTGCCCGATCCACCGGAACTTGCGGCGCGTGCAGGCGAACTCGCGGTTGCACATCGGCAGGGCCATAGCGGTGCACTCGAAGCGATGCCGGCTGTGCTCATCGATCTCAGTGCACTCGAAGCCCCCGTGGTAGCCGTGCAAGCCGATCGCTCCGGTGAAATTTCTGTAGGCCCTAGTAGTTCGCACGCAGTGGCCGACGCCGCACCATCCTTGGTGGAAATTAATGACGACGTGTCAGGCATCGTCACCGCAGTCGACGATCCTGCCAGCGCACCAATTCTGTTGTCGCCTGCGATGGCGAAATCGCATCCTGGCATCATCATTTCGCCAATCGACGATGAAGCGAGCGAACCTATTGAACTAATCGCCAAGGTCCGCGAACGGGCCCGGGTTGCGCGGGCCACGCAGCTTGGATTTGCGCCACCGCCGTCGATCGTGGCCAATCTTGCCGACGCGGTAGCCCCTGTCGATCGTCCGCGCCCGGATCGCGATACCCAAGTAACCTCGGCGGTATTGTTCGATGAGGATGGTTTACCGCTTGACGATTACGCTGCGAACCAAATCGCGCCCCCGACCACCGCGTTGGTGCCTGTGCCTGCGCTCGTATCACCAAGTCCCGAAGCACGGCACGTCGCCGCGCCATTGACGAGCAGCGCGGACAAATCTGCCGCCAATTCCCCCGTGGCTGTGCCAACCGATGCAGCAATCGACCCCAGTATTCCCGTGCTCATCGAAGCGGCTCAAGATTCCACGCTGAAGTTCTCGATCAAGATGGTGCCACCCGCTCCGATAACGCCAGCCTACGACGCTGTCGACGACGGTTGGGGCCCGCCAGGTTCGACGATACCGCCATCATTTGCCGGCACCGCCAACGGGCCGGCCACGACTCACGAGACCAACCCACCCACTAGCAGCGACGTCATTCCGATTGCAGCACAAGACTCGGTGCCGCTACTTATTGCGGCCCGTGAAACCAGTGGGCCAGCTTCCATGTGGCGAGGTGCCGCCAGTGCCGACGCTGCTCGCGCCCTCGAAGCCAGCACTGCCGAAACTTTTAGATTACTCACCGAACTCGATCGTGCAGCGACACGCAACGATGTGATCGACGCATTAGTGGGGAATCTTGCCAAGTCGCATCGCAATGCAGCGTTTTTCGTGGTGCGCAGCCTCGAAGTGGTACTGTTTGCTCAGCGGCCCGGCACGGTTGCGATGCCAGCAGCTATCGCCTCACTCAGTGAACCTTCAGCGCTGCAAGACGCGTACAGCACACGCGTGCCGTATCGAGGTGGTGTGGCCGACCCACTCACAGCTACATTCATCACCAAAATTTTTGGCCGTCGGCCGGCCGAGTTGTTGCTTTTGCCGATTGTCATTCGTGAACGCACCATCGGCATTTGGTGCGGCACCGAGCGCGATGGCGCGGCATTTGATGAGCAACTTGCGTTGGTAGCGCGCGCTGCCGGCACCGCCCTTGAACGCATAGTCCGCAACAAAGCGAAATAGTCCACACCGAAACCTCTGCGACCTCTGCTACAACGTGGGCGTGGAGTTGTATTCCCTGCTGGTGTGCCCGCGCTGCCGTGGCACAAAGTTCGAAACCGACAACGCTGCGTGCGCCGATTGCGGGCTCGACCTACATCGCAAGCGTGGCGGCTATGTCGACTTGATCGATGTCGCTACAATTGGCGAACCAACCGCAGCAACCACCGAACAACGCTTTATGGAGAGCGATGTAGTCGCCCACGCCTACGATCGCGTATGGCGGCCAGTGTTTGTGCGCATGCTGGCAGGCAAAGGCGCTGGCGGCTCGGTTGGCGGTATCGCTGGCGAAATGTTTATTCACAAACACAGCCTGGGCCTCGATGATCGCGAAGGGCCATGGCTTGACCTATCCTGTGGACCTGGCGCATTTACCAGAGCGCTTGGGGCCGCCGCGCCGGGCGCCATGGTGGTGGGCCTCGATATCTCGCGCGCGATGCTCGAAGTCGCAGCCAAACGCTGCGCTGCGTATCCAAACGTTGCCTTGGTCCGCGCCGACGCTCACTCACTACCATTTCGCGATCACAGCTTTGGTGGCGTTAACAATGCCGGTGCTTTGCATGCGTACGATGATCCCGAGCAAGTGTTCCGTGAAATCCTCCGCATCTTAC
>JAYWHS010000247.1:0-5077 GCA_043777635.1 Kofleriaceae bacterium
GCATCTTTCGCGTGCGCGTCACCATTGGTGCCGCCGGTGGTGATCATGTGCTTGATGGCCAAGCCCGCGTCGTCGTGGTTTCGCCACCGACGCCACTGCCGGCTGGCGTGGTTACGTAGTCGCGGCCTCGCCGTGTTACCCACTATAGGCGTCGTCTTGCTCGATTTTCGACAACACCCAGTCGAAGTCACCGCTCGCGAGATACGCTTTACAGTGGGTGCATTCGCCGGCTTGCCCAATATTCAATGGACCGCCGCAGTTTGGGCAACTGCTTTCGATTTTTGTTGCGCCACGACGCGCAGCTGACCTGATGAATGTCCAGTATTCGGTGTAGGCGCGGTCTTTGGTGCGAGAGCCCGACACGAGTTCGCCGGTGCCGAGCCGTTCCATGTAGTCTTTGCCGGTCGCCCAAATTCGAAACGTGATCGCGTCGTAGTATTTATCGCGCACGACCCGGACCGCTTGGCGCGCCGTGATCCGCATGTCGACCATGCGATTGATCAAGCCTTGGTTGACGTAGGTTGAAACTGAATACATGAGGTAGTCGTACAAGCCTGAAGACACCAAGCCACGCACCGGTGCAAGTTCATTGCTAGCCCACGCGGTGTTAAGTTGGCTATAGATATACGAAACCCGATCGAGCAATGCGTCGTTGCTTAGGGCCGGGTCGTCGACGAGCAAGCGCTGCCAATCCGCCGCTAGATTTGGGTGTTGGATCGTCGGAGCATCGTTGCCTGCTTCGACAGTGTTAGTGGAAAATGTTTGTGGTTGCTGGCGCGATTCCAACAGCGTGATGGCAGGGACCGCCCAATCAAAACGGCCGTTCTCGATGGTTTGATTGCAGTGGGCGCATATCTCGCTGCCGCTGTTGGCGGCGGCCCAAGGTGCATTGCAGTTTGGACACGCAAACGATTGCGAAGCATGCGGTGCACGCGACAGCACTGATGCCGCTCGGGCAAATGTCCAACGCTCGATCACATAGTAGGTTGTAAAATGTTCGCCGTGTTGGGTGGTGATATTGGTTTCATACTCAACCACGATGTACGTTTGCGCACCCTGTGCATAGACACCAGGCGCAGTGATCGCTGGTAGCTTGAGCTTTACTGGGCGCATCGAGCCGATGACAACCGAAATAACTTGTTCTCCAACGGGTGCGCGTGAAGCTAACAACGCGCGCGCCCACGGACAAACATAGGGTGTCAGTTCAGTAAGGCCAGCGGCATTGTGGCGGTTGCGATGGGCAGTGGCGTAGAGCTGAAATGCAAAGTCTTCAAATACAACTTGCGAAAAATCGCTGTCGTGGGTGTGCAACTCGGCCAGGCTGACGGTGCGGCGATGATCGAAGCTTTGGTTTGGTGAATCGCTGCTGGTCCATGGCGACTTGTCTTTGCTCGCTATCGCGAATACTCCCCCGATCCCCAACAGAACCAGCAGCGCTAAAAGACCGGCACTTCCGCTAGAGCCGCCCGATGACGATGAATAGCTACGGCTGCCACCGCTGGATGAACTGCTCGACGAGCGTCCGCTCGAGTAACTACCACCACCACCCGGGCGTGCCCATGTTGACGCGGTTAGCAATCCAACCGTAAGTGCCAAGGTCGCATAGCCAACCCAGCGTGGTTTGATTTTCATACGCGGCCCCCAAACAGACGCGCCCGAAACGGCGAGATGTCAGCCTTGACGTTCAGCGTGTCGGATAACTCGTTACGGTCATTGACTAGCCGCGGCAATGTATTGAGTAACGGTAGAATTCGTTCCATCGCGTTCGCGGTGGCAACGCCGCCCGCCGGCATGGTGGCCGCCAGCTGCGCTTCAAGCGCTGCAAGTTCGCGCGCCGGAATGGCGGCCGTAATGGCTTGATCTGCAATCACGGTGCAGCTGCGCTCTAGCAATGAGAAATAAAACAAGACGCCAACACGGCTGGCCGTGAGGTGTACGCCAAGTTCAACAAATGTAGATTGCGCAGCGCGCTGGGTTGCACGCTGTCGTTGTGTTGCGCTCGTTGCGACCCGGCGGATCCACGGTACCGCTTGGCATAACAATACGCCCACCGTGGCGGCGGCCGCGGGCAGCGCCAGAATCCACAGCATTGAGTATTCTGTTTCAGCAAAAAGTGTGTAGGCCAACATCCCAAATCCGCATAGCGCAGCCGTTACTGCGTGAACGTGGCTGTACGTCGCCGAACCCGCTCGAATCGCGACCACCACTTCCGCGCTGGAAGTAGCTTCAATGTTCATCACCGCTTGCTCGAACGCCTTTTGCGCTGCGACATCCCCAAACTTCATGCCGCGAGCTTACCATTGAGACGCAGCGGGTTGGGTTGCGACTGGGCGCTAGCTATGGGGTTCTTGAATCAAAATTAGACCCTAACGACTGGGCTTGAATCCAACATGAATATTCCCTGCGCTGGCGTGCAAGGTTGCGAAGCTATCGGGCCGCGCTGCGTTTGCCGACGGCGAAATCATGGTGGCGAGCGTGGCGTCCTGCAATGGTGCGAATTGGTCGTCGGAAATTAATCGTGATCAGCGCGCACTCAGGTAAGGTGCGCTATGAAATTTTGCCACGCGGTAGCCGCACTTTTGTTGTTCAGTATCGGTTGTGCAAGCTCGGCGCAGTCGCCAGCATCGACCACGCCTGCAAATTCGCAAGCTTCGAGTTCGGCCGGCTCAAACGCCGACGAGATCGCGATCTTAGATGCCTACCGGGCCGATCCGAAACCGACAACGGCGGCGCCGGCCTTGGCGCTGGTGTCAAACAATCATAATGTTGAGGTTAGGCTTCCCGGTGATTTGTTGTCAGATTTCCTGACTGGGCCAGGCATCGACAAAGCAACTTCGTCGACGTTGCTCGGCGGCTTTCTCGTTGGCAATGTCCGCGCGCAACTTGTTGCTGGCGTCAAAGGCGACAACTTCATCGAAGGAATTCGCGGCGTCTTGTTGTTCTACCAACGGTTCGGGCTCAACACACCGGCCATCGAAGCCGCCGCAGTCGCTGAAAAGAATGGCGAGCTTGCTGCGTGGGCCGCCAACTGGCAAAGCCAGCGCAAAGATGATTGAGCCTATGCATCGGTAGTTTACGATGCACTTGCCGCTGGTAGCTGCGCGATCGCTGGCTGCGATAGCACCACCGCGGCCTGTGCGACCAACGACACCGACGAATCGATGCGACGAGCTTGGGCTTCGATGGCATCAAGGATGGCACCTGGGAAGTACAGCGTTTGTTTGCGCTTGTCACCGTCGAACTTCTTTGCCGCTGCTGCCAGTGTTTTGTAGTCAGACGCTTCGATTTGCGCGTGTGCATGCTTGTATGCAAATTGCACCAAGTACGACAAACTGCGGTCAGTTCGGCTAGCTTGGCTTTGTAGCCACAGCAGTAATGATTCAGGCCAATATAGGCCAGCGCTGTATTTTTCCGCAGCATCGCGCGGTGGTGGCGGTACCCGGATGTAGTCGTGTTGCAGCAGCCGCGCCACCAGCGGAGGTTCGGTAACCACCGCCAGCGGCCGAACGAGGCTTTGTCCAGGCTTGATATCGACGAGGAATCGCTCGGTATTGACCTCTGCTACATAGCTGCCACCGCCGACATCGATTGCGCGTGCCAGCAGGTCAACGACGCGGTGCAGCGTGTCGATATCGGGATAGGAAAGCGGTACGGCAACTTCGGTATCGTATGCGTCGTCGTCTACGTCGTCGAGGTCCGTGAATTCTTCAAGCGCACCACGCACTACCTCAACATCGCGCACCAACGTGACAGTAATCAGTTCGTCGTAGGGCAAGCTCGACGGCGGATTGCCGCCTACCGGCTGCTCTTCAACTTTCATGTGCGTCAGTTTGCCATCGCGTGCGCGCAGCAAGCTGTACGCGCGGTACTCGTCGGCGGTCAGCGCATCAACCACCGCCGTCGGCTGGGTGGCGACAAACTGCGCTAATTGGTCGCGGAACGTCGTCCATGTATGGTCCGTGCTGCGCAGTTGTGCGTCAATCGCAGGCAGTACCTGTTGCAACGCCGCCGACGCAGATGCGTAGTGCCAATCGATGCAAATCGTTGTCAGAAATGCAGGCATAGCACGATGTATCACACAGGCGTCTCGCTTGGGTAGGAACGAGACGTCGCAGCGGTTCGGGCCTTGCAGCGTTGCTAGGTTTGTTTGACGATAACGAATGCCGCAGATGCCGACGATCGACCATATTGTTTTTGATATCGGACGGGTGCTGCTGGCGTACGATCCTGCGCAAGCGTTTCAAACGCTCATCGCCAATCCCGTCGAGCGGCGGATTTTTTTGACCGAGGTTTGCTCGCCAGCGTGGAACCTTGAACAAGATCGCGGTCGGTCGTGGCCTGATGCTGAAGCAGCGTTGATCGCGACGTATCCGGCGCAGGCGAACTTGATTCGGGCGTTTCGTGGCAATTGGCACGCGATGATCGGCCCGCCGATCGACGACAATGTAACGTTGCTGCGCCGTTTTATCGCAGAGGGCCGCGACGTTACACTGTTGACCAACTTTGCCGCCGATACGTCTGATGAAACACTAGCGCGTTGGCCCTTCCTCGCTGAACCCCGTGGCGCGACGGTTTCCGGCAAGCTGGGCATCATCAAACCGGATGCGGCGATCTATCAACATCATGCGCAGCAATTTGGTCTAGCGCCGGAACGAACATTGTTTGTCGACGACAACATCGACAACGTGACCGCAGCACAAGCGTGTGGCTGGCACGCGGTAACGTTCACCGATGCAGCAACGCTGCAACAGGATCTCGCAGCGTTTGGTTTGTAGCCGTTACTACGACGGCAACCTTGCAGCGCGGTAGCGGCGGCGCGAACGATGCAGCAGCATGGCGGTACATCCAAACAGCAGTAGGCTGCCTGCTGTTGGTCGGCCCGTGCCCGTGCTCGCGCAACTTACACAACCGGTTGGGTTTGGATCGTATCCGCCACAGTTGCCGAGATCGTTGCATCCCAAGGGTGCATCGGCCCCACCATTCATCGGCTGGTCAGGCATGTATTTGTTGAGGATGACCCACGCATCGCGGCGATCTCGCCCGGTGCTTTGTTCCGGCACGGCTTCGTTGTCGTAGC
>JAYWHS010000248.1:0-5076 GCA_043777635.1 Kofleriaceae bacterium
ATCGTGCCGTTAGACGCCCGCGAAGAACTGGTTGCATTAGGCGACACCTTGCCGGCCGGTTTGCGCATGACCGTGGTTGTTGATGCGGCGGTTGCGGTCGCCGAGTAGTACCGTAACGCTTTTACCTAAACGCCACGGTACAACGTGGTCGGCTGCAGCAAAACCGAGTCAAGGCTCAGCAGGGTGAGCGCTTGTGCTATCGGCGCGGCCACAACGATAAAACGCGGACTCTAAGGCATGCGACATGCCAACAAGCCGTTGGTCAAGCGTTCGTCAATTGCAATCGTGCCGTTGAGCTTGGGCTTACCCCGCCGAATTTCGTGGGAGGTCTTTTCGAAGTCAACAGCATTGACGCAACCGACGACGTTAACGGCGACGTAGTCGGTGCGCTGGTGTTGGTTGCGCGCATCGTGCAGCACCACCGGATACGCGTCGATATTTGAAACACCGCTGGCACGCAGTTGCTCGACGAGGCGCTGCGACATGACCGGCACCGACGTATCAAAGAAGTCGGGATAGTTGCGACCATACGCGTCGTTGAGCTTGAACGTTTCGCAGGGAAATGGTTTGGGGAAGCGAACCCCGGCGGTCCATTGGAATTTTGCACTGGCCTCGGTATGGCCTTCGATTTCAATACCCGTGGCATCGCCGAATAGGTTTTGCCGTAAGAAGAAGAAGTCCATCACGTCAAACAGTATGGCTGCAAAATCCGCGAATGTAAGGCATGCATGACGCGCAATGTTGCGGCAGGATACTGTCATGGCGCGTCGCCGGTAAGGCTCCGTAGCTGTCATCGGAGTGCCATCGTCCGAGCGTCGAGTAAGCGCACCCGATTGCTGCGGATTATGTTTGCATCTCTCGTCCGTGACTGGCATTGAGCCAACGGCCGAGCAGCAAACGTCAGCACTTAAACTACGGCCGAGCGCATTGGCCAATGCCTTGGAAACACATGGCCGCGAAGCTGAGCGTGTAGCCGTCGCGGTAAACTAGTCCGATGTCGTACAACCAGACGCTGACATCCTTCTGGTAACACCCCGTTACAACGTGCCCCGTGAGCATGCTGGCGCGGCGCGCATGTGCAGCGTGTGCGTCGTACGGTGGTTGGAGGAGTTCCATGTTTACGATGGTAGACGCATTACGAATCACGGTTGTTGGAGCAGCTACCGCCGTTGCATCGGCGTAATAGAACGCGACCTCGTAGACGCCGTCAGGAAGCACTTGAAATTGATAAGCGCCGTTTTCGTCGGTAATCGTACTTGTGGTTCCGCCACCCGCGGCGATGGCTATCACGACTGCGCCGAACAGAGCCTCACGTGTTTGGGCATCGTAAACGCTACCGTGGACGGAAGCATGGTTAGCGCGCGAAGGCGCAGGGTGTGAAGCGCCCGCGCATGCCGTAAGCGCCGTACTACTGCCTGTGACCGTTGCTGCACACAACGCAAACGACACTAGTGCGCGCATTGCCCGAGGCCTTGAAAACATAAGTTGGCTGCACTCAAGTGTCCCTCGCGATCTTTTTTATTCAGCGCTCCGGATCGAACTTCATCGACGATATAAGGTGGCATTCGCGTTGGTGGATCGTAATGCGGGGATCTTTTGACTTGAACGGCAGCCGCCGTTGGCGTCGTGGTGGTGGTGCGCCCAACCACTGGCAACGTAGCGACGAAGTTTTTACTCAGAGGTAGCCCTGCGCACCCTTGGACCACACGCCGCGGCGTGTCGGTTTTGATGACCAATATTTGGCTGGCACCAACGTTAGGATCGAGCTTGGCGTCGCTGCTGATGGTGCGAGCAAGCACTACAGACACATTCGTTTGAGCCACGTGGGCATCAGCGTAGTAATAGTCAACGCGATACGTGCCCGGCGGTAGGGTAGCAATCGTAAACGCACCATACTCGTCGGTGATCGCGCTCCGAGGCGTGGGTAATGTTGGTCCGGTAATAACCACGGTTGCTTCTGACAACGGTGTACTGGTGTTGCTGTCTTTCAGGACGCCCCGAATCGCGCCAGTTGTGGCCGACTCTGCGCAGACTCGTCGCGTTGTGCCGAGTATCCCGAGGAGGGTTGACAGCAGGACGATGTGAGTTCCCAGGTGAAGCGGCAAGGTCGCCAACGCTATGGCGCGACGATGTTTGCGAACCTGGGCCATGTCCCATCTGAGACGATTTCACTTCAACGCGCAAACTCACGTTGCTAACCAACGATAACCATTGCGGCCTTCACTGTGGGTCATACCCTGGCGTGGTGTCGCAGGGCACATTTGCTTTTTTGCGATTTCTTGTCAGCGGTTTGGCGAGAAGGTTTCCGTATTTTTACAGTGGTCACAAAGAATTGCTGCGCGGTAGTCGTACTGGCCACTTCCCCTTGCATCGATACATGCTTGGCGGTGGCTGACCGAACATTTTAGAGGTGTTCGTGATTCAGGTGACGTCGCGTCGTCGGTAACTCTCGGTGGCCGTCGTCGGAGTACCGTCGTCCGAGCGCCGAGGAAGCGCACTCGATTGCTGCGGATCCTGTCGATCCGCAATCGGTGTACACTGCCGTTTGCGGAGGCCTATTACCATTGCCAGACCCAATCCAAACCAATCGAGACTTGTATCGCGTGGTCAGCGCAATGCTCAAGCGGCGCGATAAGGACGATGTTTCCTTGGAACGCTATCTGTCGCGCTTATTGCACCTGCTCGGCAAGCGTGAAGGCGTATCGTTGAGCACCAATGAGTTTGCGGCAACGCTCGATGCTGCCTTCGATGACCCGACGCTGCGGTTGGATATGGCAGGATTGCGCGAGTTGGCTGCCACTCAAGGCGTCGCTGCATGGCAGCGGCAACTTGCGCAGCAAATTGTCGATCTTCGAGAAATGGCAGAGGCTGGCACCCTCGACGACCCACAACGTTACTTTGGCATTGATGCTCCCAGGGGCGCCCGCTGGTACAACTTTGACTCGCACAGCTTTGTTGAATGCGGGATGACCGGATCGTTTGGCGGCTGGACACCCTGCGACGACAGCGACCGCGCGCTAGTGCCGGGCCAGGTGGCAGTCCTCGGCGAAGATGGGACGTACTCCTCGGTCGATTCCGCAGATATCGAAGAACCGATTCACGTAATCACAGAAATTTCCTGGGATGACGTCGCTGAGTTTCTGTGGGCCGGCCAGAACTACGAGTAGTGGGTGTACGCGACGACAAAATCGCTGGGGCCGAAGTGCCGTGCATTCGCTACACCAGTCGTGATGTTGCGATTACCCAAAGAATCAAACTGATAAGTAACGAAGACATCGTTGATGAAGCGAGTCAGTGAGCCTTGGTTTCCCGAAACGTAACACGCGCTTCATTGTTGCGCGCATTGCCCAAGGCCTGCGAAACACATGCGGGTTGGGCTTAGTACGCCGTCTTGGTACAACAGGATGTCGAAGAATGGATCATTGCTTGGCTGCCGCACGATCGTGGTCCGTGCGCCAGGGCTGAAATTCGATGCTGTCACGGCAACATTGGCCCATGGCGCAAGGTGCTCTTGGTAGGTCGTAGCAGGAAATCGCCATGGCGCGTTGACGTAGTTATACGCAGCATGGTCGTTTTGTTCGGCTGGCGTTGTTGATCCGGTTGGTTGACGTGCCAGCAATGTCGACGATGCTGGCTGACCTGCGCACGCTTGCAGCAGCAGCGCGACCACGCCGCAGATGGTCGTGTCGCGCCAGCGGTGAATGAGCCGCAATGAAAGATTTGAACTAATGATTCCTCGAAGACCGCCGTGGTTGCGAAAATGCATGACGTAGCTATGCCGTTGGTGGTGCCGGCATGCAATCGCACGCTGCTAACCAGCGCTAAACAACGCGGTCCGCACTGCGAGTCGCACGTCGTCGAAGTGTCGCAGCCCTACGCGACAACCACCGCGCGCACGTAGCCAGCCGCGCAGGCGCTTAGAACGCGCCGCTGATCATCATGCCGTTGCCCGTCGGCGCAACGTTGAGTTGATGTCGGCGCAGCACGGCACTGTGCAGCAATAACGGCACCGCTACACCGAACGCTGAGCCGAGGACGCTGCCGGCCAGCACGTCGGTGAAGTAATGTTTGTCAGCAGCGATGCGCAAGTAGGCCGTGGAGCCTGCCAAGGTAAAGCCAACCGCCCAAATCACTGGCTCAAGTTCGTAGCCTCGCCGATGCGCAACCATGCCGGCTGATGTCGCAACCGAGAATGCTAACGCCGAGTGGCCGGAAATAAACGACATGTTGTCGTCGGTTTCGTGTGGTCGCGCCGGATCGCCAAAGTGGACAAATGGCCGTTGTCGTGCCGACGTAAACTTGAATGCTTGCACCGCCAATTGTGCGAACGTCAACGCCTCGACAATGGGAATGCCGTCGTCGAGCCAACGTGCGACGCGCCCATCATTGCCGTGGTCGTCGATCGAGCTGAGCCAAATCGAGCCGAGTCCAAACAACGGAGCCAGCAAATATCCGTCGAGGTCAGCGATCCGCGCTGCAAGTTTCGTATCGTTCCACTTGAGTGCATCCCGCACCGAGGTGTCGATACCGGGTGGGTTGCACCACTCGCAGGCTTTCGCTGCCCACACTGGCTTGAGCACGGTTTCCGAGGCGGCGTAGCCAATACCGGTAAGCGCCAGCACCCCGAGGTGGGCCATGCGTCGTCGGCCGGCATTACCCTGGTACCAAGTACGCGGCGGCTTGGCCACGGCCCCGGGCTCGAGCCACACGACCGACTCGATGGTGAATTCTGGCTCGGCGCTCGGTGCCATGGCGGGTCTGGCACGAGGTAGTGCGACATCGTTGACCGTCGCGGGTGTGGCTACTGGCGGCAGTGCATCGGTCGCGTTAGGCGGCCCACTTGCCGGCACAGCGTCGGAGGGCGCAGGCGGCGGCGACGCCTCTTGCGCAAATGCAGGGCCGGTCCCAAACGTGATTGCGGTGGCAACTGCCCACCTTGTGATCAAACGTCGCCTGTTAGTCATACTTGTTCCTAGTTCGACGAAGCCGTAGAGATTGGCAGTTCGAGCTCGGCCCACAGCGGATAGTGGTCCGACGCCGTCACATGTTTTGCTACGCCGTGGTGTAGGACGCGCA
>JAYWHS010000249.1:0-1532 GCA_043777635.1 Kofleriaceae bacterium
CTAAACTGGGTGCCGTCACTAAACCCGACGCTCATGGGCAAGTTACCCTTCAGGCCTGTTGTGTTGTAGTCCTTATCAAATATTGCGGTGTTGGCTACATAGTCGCGCAAGCCATCACCGTTGAGGTCGATGGTGAGACTTGTTTGGTAGCGATTGAAGATACCGACTGGTAGCAGATTGGAATCGAGCTCACTCTCGCCAGTGCCACGATGACTCGCGTTGATCTCAATGCCAGGTGGTGTCGCAAAAGCAAAGTCGTGGTTGCCTGCCCGGGTTACAAAGTTACCGAACCCGTCGCCGCGCTTCACTGTCCAAAATGGTGGTTGGTCGGCCCGCGATGCGTAGTTGCTCCTAGGTGAAAGCACTGCATCCGCAGTACCATCTCCGTCGAGATCGTTAATCTCATTACGTGAGCCACTTGGGCTCGTGAGCAAAGAGCTGTCGCCAACATCTGACTCCAGCGCGACTGGCGAGTAGTTGATACGTCCTGTGGCCAACTTCCCGTTTCCGAGATTGCGGTAGATCCACCAAACAAAGTTACCGCAGGGCATGTAGTTAGCTCGATCGTGTGGACAACTCGGCGGTGGCGGCGGCAAGGGAAACGGCAGGGTTGTTGATCCTGGAGGATCTGGGGGTTCGCGCCATGGATCGTCGTCCTTGTAGAGATTGCCGGTTTCTACAGGTTCGCCCAACCAACAATCCCAATTCTGCTTTGCCGGATCGCAACCGCCAAAACGGGAAGTGTCAGGTAGATGAGTTTGTGGCGTCATCAACGTGCAGGCCAAGCGCGCGGTTCCGCCTAACGTATTTTCCGCTGTGGTAAGTGGCGAATAGTTGGTTAGGCACGGCTTCGATTTATCGTTGCAATTGCGCAACGAAGACATCATCGCTGAGGGAAAAACTTCGCAACTTGAGGGTGTCGCATCGGCACAATTTGCTGCAGGCCACGGTGCAAACGGTGGGGCCAACTCAGGGTTGTAGGCCACACTGCGATGCAAAGACGTTACTAAATCTGGGCGACCATCACGATCAGTGTCCATCCAGCGATATGAAAGATCGCTGCCACGTAGAAAATCACAACCGGAAGACTTGTTCGCAACCATGCTGTGTTGCCCTGATAGGGAGCATGAATCTGCGGGATCATTATTTTCCGACCACGGCAAACGCGGCAATTTAATGGTTGGTTGCGTTACCCACCCGGTCGAAGTTGAACGCTGCCAGGTCAAGACACATTCGGCATTTACGCGTGCGACAGACAATCTATCAGGACGGGTGTCACCGTCGAAATCGAGATACGAGAATCGCACCGTAGGTGACAATAAGTAGTCAGGTCTATAGCGAATACCTTCTTGAATCGAGCCAGACGGCAATGCAACCGTGTACGTCGACGTGCGCGCGATTGCAGCGGAGCCATATGTGAATGTCACTGGTGGCAGCGTCACGGCGGGCTTGCCAGGTGCGACTGCCGATTCCGTAATCGAAGCGAGCTCGCGAAATGGTGTAAAGCTGTTATTGCAAAGCGCTTGCGCACC
>JAYWHS010000250.1:0-1532 GCA_043777635.1 Kofleriaceae bacterium
TTGAGGTCACCGGTGTCAGCGACGACACAATCAATCGTAGCGGTATTGCCATCGGCGCGCGTGCTGCGAATTTCTTCGCACAACGCTGCGGCTTTTTTAGGATTGCGCGCAATGACTTCGATACTTGCGCCTAATTCAAATAGCGCCCGCGCACACACGGTGCCCAGGCCTGAGGTAGCACCCGAGATCACCACCGTGCGTCCAGCCAGCGACGGCAGAGTTTCGTCGTCCCAGTGGAACATTTTCCGACGAGCCCACGGCCCAATGCGAGTAAAGCTGCCGACGACGCTGGCTTCTAGGGCACCATCAACAGCGTTTTTTAACCAGCTCATGGCTTGGCGCCCGACAGGGCTTTGCGCAAGCCAGCTGCAGCGCGGTCGCCGATGCGCCGGAACGCAATCGCCAAGGCAAAATCAAAAATGCTCAACCGACCGTTGAGCGTCAGCTCAGCGTCGTAGCGCACCGTGCAGCCACCGCCGACATTGGGCACCACCGAGATTTCATCGACCGAGCGGACCCAGCGATTCGACGCGACCATCACGTAGCTGTTCGGCGCAGCAAAGTTGGTAACCTGATAACGAAACGTACTGGTGCCACCCGATTTGACCACTAGATCGTAGCTGGCTTCAAAACCCGGTGGCTTGCCTTCGTCGGCTTCAGGCACCCGCGTTACTGCGACCACGCCAGGATCCCATTTTGCAAAATTGCGAATGTCGGCCATATAGGCGAACGCTTGTTCTTGAGTCCATGCACACCGAGTCGACATCTGATAACGAGCCATGGCGCAACAGTAGCAGCTGGTACGAGCCTGGCCACCGTTGCTGAGCTACATTGCAGCCGATGCAAAAGTATCTTCGTTGGTTACTCGCTGGCCTCATGATTCTCGCTGGCCTTAACCATTTTCGCTTGCCTGCGCTGTACGTCGCCATGATTCCGTCGTGGCTGCCAGCCCCGAGTGCGCTCAATATTATTTCTGGCGTCGCCGAAATCCTCGGCGGTGTTGGCTTGTTAGCGCCGTGGCCCGCCGTCCGTCGCGCTGCCTCGTGGGGCCTCATTGCCTTACTGCTCGCCGTTTTCCCAGCCAACATCAACATGGCCATTCACAACTTGCCCCTTGGTGACAACCACGTCCCTGCTTGGACGCTGTGGGCCCGCTTGCCGTTACAAGTAGTTTTGATCGCTTGGGCTTGGTGGTGTACGGTGGATCGGTCGCCGACCCGTGCTGCAAACGTTGCACGTTCTTAACAACGGTTCGGGCGCATCACAAGCCTCGGACATCTGAGGTCCGGGCAGCCTGGTTTGTTGCACTTGAATGAAGATTACGACAAAGCTGCTGTGCGCCGCGGCTTGGGAATACGCGTTGGCAACCGGCGGCGGGTTAAGAGCAATTGCTTCTGTCGTGCTGAGCGATCACGATTATCACTTGCACATTGTGGAGCTGCACAATACTGGGCCGACTGCAGCGATGACGCTGGCGGCGTTTGTTGCGCTGTGTTCAAGCGTTTCCAATCGCCCGTTGCAACAGCAAATGG
>JAYWHS010000251.1:0-1531 GCA_043777635.1 Kofleriaceae bacterium
ACGCCGCAGACACTGCGGTTTTCGAGCACCGGCAACAATTCTTCAAGCACGGTGCGGCGGTACGCAGTGAGACAGCCCGATAGACACAGCACCGAGCGGAAGCGCAGCTCGACGCGTTTGATGAGGTAGTAGCTGTAGTAATATTTCACCGCTTGCATGCGGGTGAGCCAGTTTTCGCGCTCGTTGAGAATGGCGACACGGCCACCGACCGCAGCGACTTTAGGGCTCGAAAAGCAGCGGATCATGCGGCTGATTGCGGTTGGTTCCACAACGACATCGGAGTCGACCGAAACCACAATTTCGGCGTCGGTCATGCCGACGGCGCGATTGATCGAGCGGCGTTTGCCCATGTTGATAACGTTGCGGACCACCCGAGCGTTCGGGACGCCACGTAGCGCAGCCACCGCGTGGTCGTAGCTGTCATCGGATGAACAGTCGTCTACAATAATGATTTCGCGGAGATGGATTGGGTAGTCTTGCAGCAACAGACTAGCGATGGTGCGGCGAATGCTGGCACCTTCGTTGTACATCGGCGTAATAATTGTAACCCGTGGCTGATAGTTGTCGTCGTAGTTAATACCCGCGCCGCGCCGACTTGCGCCCAGGAGGACAAACAGCGGTACACAGATGACCACGGCACCCAACGCACAAGCTGCGAGGAAAATCATGTGGGTCATGTCGTGCTCCAACTCTGGTTTGCGCCATGATCGGAGCAGGCGTAGGCGATGTGCATGCGAATCTCTTAGGTTTAAGGATAGTAGATGTCAGTACGTAACGTATTCGCGGAGTAGCGTAGTAGGCGTGACTACTACAGTATCGATAGGGTCGCCACACTATCGCAAGTATTTTCCCCGAACAAGTGCGAAGGCTATGCGCTAGCTCACGAGCTATGGCAATTGCCAGGGGTGGGCTTGACTTCGCCAAACCGCGCGGCCTAGACATGCCGCTGTGCGAGTCATTTTCGTCGCCGGTGTTCGACCAAACTTTGTCAAAGTGGCACCGCTGTGGCGTGCGATGGTTGGAAATGCGAGGTTTGAAGCGCATTTCGTTCATACCGGCCAACACTACGACGACAAGATGTCGCAGGTATTTTTAGATCAGCTTGGTCTGCCAACACCGATGGCAATGCTGGGCGTCGGTTCAGGTACTCACGCTGAACAAACGGCTGCGCTACTCACGCGTTTTGAGCTGGTCTTGGAGCAGATCCAGCCGCATGTGGTGATCGTGGTGGGCGATGTCAATTCCACCATGGCGTGTGCGTTGGCTGCGGCCAAATTTCGCTTGCGCAATGAGTTTTCGTGGACGTTGCAAGCGAGGCCTCGGTCGCGACCGATTGTGGCTCATGTAGAAGCCGGGCTGCGCAGTGGCGACCATGACATGCCTGAAGAAATCAATCGCCGTGTCACCGATGCGATCGCTGATCTGATGTTCACCACCGAAGCGTCGGCTGATCAACATTTGGCCCGCGAAGGCGTGGCCGCCGAGCGCGTGTTTTTTGTCGGCAATGTCATGATCGATTCGTTGCTTGCAG
>JAYWHS010000252.1:0-1530 GCA_043777635.1 Kofleriaceae bacterium
GAGAGGCCCGAACATCGCAGGCTGCGCACCAACCTGCACCGGCCCGCTCAAAGAAGAACACAACACCAAGGTCGACGCTTGGGGCCGACCAACGTCGAGTGCAGTTACGTTGAGCCAAGATGGCGGGACGTACACACTGGTGACCACGGCCACCATGTCCTACAACGACAACCCCGTGCTTAGCGGCACCTTGGTGCCAACGTCGATGACTAGCGCCAAGTTGATCGAAGTCGGCGGCACGCAGTGGACTCAAGACCAGGCCGATTATGATGGCACCGGCCGTTCGTTGCGCACCACGCAATTTGCCAATGGCGCAGCGGCGGCCAATGCCGTAACCAGTTACACTTATGGCAACGATGGCAAATTGATATCGGTCAGCACGCCTGACCCAACCGCCAACGATACCAGCGTGGTCACCACGCTGTACGATTTTGACAGCCTTGGTCGGCCAACCAAAATTCGCTTACCGGATCACACCGATCCATTGCAACGCAGTGCCGTGCTGATGGCCTACGATGGCGCTTCTTCGACCACAACCGAGATTTTGCGCGCGGCCGATGGTGTGCCAGCGGTAAAATTGTCGACCGTGGATGCCTTTGGTCGCCTGAGCACAGTGTCCGAGCAGCGGACAGCCGGTGCGACCCCAACTTGGTCGGTGACGACGCTGACCTATGATGGCAACGACAACGTTGCAACGATTACCGATCCAGAAAACGTGGTCACCACCATGCTGCACGACTGGGCCGGGCGGCGCTTGCAAATCGGCCGCGACGGTAAAGTGTGGCTGTACCAATACAATCGCAATGGCAACATGATCAGCGAGCAAGTGCCGGGCGCCAATCCCGATGGCACCGATGTGCTCAAGTTTACCAATACCACTGTGTACGATGACCTCGATCGCATGACCTCGCGGGTGATCGGTTCGCGCACGCTGTCGACAGCGGATCAGGCGCTGTTTGGTACGCGGAGCTATGCGTACACCTGGGATTTGGGTGGCAATCGCATTGGGCGGATTCGCTACGCTAGCGCTTCGGCGCCGAGTGCTTCGACGCCGATGGTGTCTTTCAACTATGCGTATGATGCGCAGGGCAACCGCACCGGGACGGTGCAAGGGATTACCATCGCTGGCTTGCCATACTTGGAACGGAACTTTACCCAAAACTTTACGCCGAATTTTGGCCCGGCCAGAACGTATTTTTACGACTGGATGCCAGGTGGTACGGAGGCGACCCAAGCGCGCAATATTTACGATGCTCGTGGCTTGCCGCTACGTGTGGATGTCTCAGGGGTAACCGGCACGAGCGCGGTCCAACAAGTTGCAGTGCAAACCCGCAACGTTGCTGGCGTCGTCACCAAGCGCCGCACCGATCAACTTGCGGCCGTCGGTGCCATGACCTTTGTCGAGAGCAATTGGGTGTATGACAAACTTGGACGGCCGTTGTCGCAAACCATTGCCCGCAATGCCGCCGGTGCCACGGTGCAAGTGGCGAAACAGCAGCTTGCGTACTTTGGCAACAGCGATCCGAAACA
>JAYWHS010000253.1:0-1530 GCA_043777635.1 Kofleriaceae bacterium
GCTGCCACTGCAATCAAGCCGCAACTTGATGAAGGCCCAGCCGGCGAATTACTCGGCATGATGGTGGTACGCGCCGTACCCGACGCGGTGGCGTGGGGCGCGGTGGCAGTACAATTTCCCGACCACGTCCGCAGCCGGCAATCACCGAATCCGCATGGCCCGTGGGTCACCAATGTGCTTGGCAATGGTGCCCACATGTTTTGCGGCGTACATATCACCCGACCCTCGGTAGCGGCCCGGCTGCCTGACGGTGAAGCCTGCATGATTCGCCAAGGTTACCTGCCGTGGCTCAAGGCCGGAGCGCGGGTCGGTGCCTATATTCACGAAACCACAGCCACAACCGGCTACTTCGCCGAGCATTCAACGCCTGATCGCTACCGCGAATCCGAATCATTCTTACTTACGGCTGCGGACGCCCACCATCGTTCCAAGTTCGGCACTAGCTCGGTGCCCGGTTCGCCGATTGTCCCGATGCCGTTGCGTTTTACGCCTGGTCGACTTCAGCCTGCGGGCACCTAGCCATCTCGCTAGGTCGTGCTAGCTTCGCCGGCCATGGATCAGCTCGGCAATACAGACGTTTGGATCTCGCTGCTTTCACTCTCGGCGATGGAAATCGTGTTGGGGATCGACAACATTGTGTTCATCACGATCTTGGTGGGGCGAGTCGAAGAGTCCAAGCGAGCCTTCGCACGCCGACTCGGAATTGGCATGGCCTTAGGTACGCGGCTCGGCTTGTTGTTCACCCTGTCGTGGATCATGAAGCTGACCAAACCACTATTTACCGTGGCCAGTCACAGCCTGTCAGGCCGCGATTTGATCTTGCTCGGCGGTGGTCTATTTTTGATCTTCAAAGCGACGATGGAGATCCATCACAAACTCGAAGGCGCGGAAGAATCTAGCGGCAGCACGGGCATGAAATCGGTCACGGCCGTAATCCTACAAATCGCCTTGGTCGATATGGTGTTTTCACTCGACTCTGTAATCACCGCCGTAGGCATGGCAGATCACCTATGGGTCATGGTTGCAGCTATGCTGATCTCGGTTGCGGTCATGTTGATCTTTGCCGGGGCAATCGGCGGCTTTGTCGAAAAACATCCATCGATCAAAATCTTGGCGCTGTCGTTCCTGCTGCTCATTGGCATGATGCTGGTCGGCGAGAGCCTGGGCCAACATATTCCCAAAGGCTACATCTACTTCGCCATGGCATTTTCCCTCGGCGTCGAAACACTCAATCTTCGGCGCTCAGCCAAAGCCGTCAAACTACGCCAGCAAATCCCTGGCGAACAGCGATAACATTACCGCTCAACCAACGCTGGCACTGGATCAGGATGGTAGCGCGCGCCGTTGCCGAACTGACCGAACTTCGACGTGCCCCAACATTGAACCACTTGACGGTTTTCACTCACCGCGCAGACATGATTGTCTCCGGTGGCGAGGTCCGCCCATATGGTGTTTGAACCAAACGATCGCGGCGTTGCGCCAACGTTGGCTTCCAACCCTAGATCGTAACCCGAACCCCAACAAAGAATG
>JAYWHS010000254.1:0-18875 GCA_043777635.1 Kofleriaceae bacterium
CAGCTCAGCTCAGCTCAGCTCAGCTCAGCTCAGCTCAGCTCAGCTCAGCTCAGCTCAGCTCAGCTCAGCTCAGCTCAGCTCAGCTCAGCTCAGCCCAGCGGCGAGGCGTGCTTTGCTGCCAACGTTGCCAAGGCTTGGCCGGTGACACGCTCGACGGTCCACTCGCTTTGCGACTCGGAGCCTAGGGCGCGATAGAACTTGAGCGCTGGGTCGTTCCAATCGAGCACGGACCATTCGAAGCGGCCGCAGCCACGATCGACGGCGATGCGGGCCAACGCGGCCATGAGGGCGGAGCCAATGCCGAGGCTGCGAGCGGCGGGATCGACGAAGAGATCTTCGAGATAGAGGCCAGGTTGGGCGAGGAATGTCGAAAAGGAATGGAAGAATAATGCAAAGCCGACGTTGGTGGCTGATTCGACGGTGGTGGCTGACGCCGAAGCCGAAGCATCGTCGGGCCGAGCACCAATACTAGTGCCAACAACCGCGCCATCGTCTGCACTAGCAATCGCGCCGTCACCGACGTGAGCGCCATCGCCTGCACTAGCACCGGCACCAACGTGAGCGCTCACGCTGGCGACAACTCGTTCAGCGATCAAAACTTCGGCCGCAGGCCGTGGGCCAAACAATTGCGCCAGCAAGGTGGCCTCGGTGGCGACCACGCAGTGGCGCAGTTTTTCATAGTCGGCCAATGCACAAATGAAACCGTAAATGGCAGGCACATCGGCTGGTGTAGCAAAGCGAATGCGGGTGATTGCAGCGCTTGCGACCGCCGAAGATTCCGAACCCGGTGAACTGTCTGAACTCAACGTCGCCATCGTAGTGACTCCAACATCTCGACAAAATCGGGTGGCAACTCGGACGTGAAACGCAAAGGCTCGCCAGTAATCGGATGCGCAAAGCCAAGCGTATGCGCATGCAACAACAAGCGTGGGCTTTTGATCACCGGCAGTTCACGGGCAAAATGATCGCGGTCGTACACCTCTTCACCGACGAGCGGATGCCCTGCTTCACTAAGATGAATGCGAATTTGGTGAGTCTTGCCAGTTTCTAAACGCACCGAGCACAGCGTTGCGCCGCGCAAACTTTCGACGACGCTGACATGAGTGACGGCGCGTTTGCCTTGATTAGCATGGCGGGTTGAGCCGCGAATACCATCGCCGCGATCGGCGACCAGCATCGACTCAATGCGTTGCGCCGGCATCGCACCGTGGGCAATACACAAATATTCGCGCTCGCAGGTGTGCGCCCGCAACTGCGCGCCCAAGCCAATCTCGGCGCGTTTCGATTTTGCAAACATCAACAAGCCAGAGGTTGCACGGTCGATGCGATGCACCACATGCAACGCGACATCGGTGGCCGAGACACCGCGCCGCCGCCACGCACCACGAATCAGATCCATGGCAGTGCCAGCTTCGCGCGCATCATACGGCACACTCGATACGCCGCTTGGTTTGTCGATCACCACGACGTGTTGATCGTCGTAGACCAACACACCTTCTTTGCTTGGATCGATCGGCCGTGGTGCATTGCGCCGAACTTCCACAACTTGACCCACTGCCAAACGAAAATCGACGGCAACCACCGGGGTACCGTCGACAAAGGCTTTGCCGGTTTCAATCAAACGTTTAGCCACCGAGTTGGGCTCATTGAGTTTGCTTTTCAAAAACGCAGTTAAGGTTTGGCCGGCTTGCTCGGTAGTCCATTTAGTCGTTGCAGGATTCATGATCGTTCTTTGGTTGATGCCAGCGGCCGGAGCTCGTCGGTAACAGAATCTTGGCGTCCGCGCCAGGCCGAGCCTATGGTATCCACAGCATCATGGACCGCACGCTTTTTTCGTCTGACCACGACACGTTTCGCTCTAGTTTTCGGCAGTTTGTCGACCGCGAAGTTCGACCGCACCAAGCGGCGTGGCGCGAGGCTGGCCAAGTATCGCGTGAGCTATGGCGCAAAGCCGGCGCGCAAGGCTTTCTCACCCCGTGGCTCGAAGAAAAATGGGGCGGGCCCGGCGGTGATTTTCTGCATTCCATCATCGTGATCGAAGAACTCGCCAATGCCTACGAGAGCGGGTTTGCAGCATCGCTGCACTCCGATATCGTGGTGCCGTACATTCATAGTTACGGCACCGACGAGCAGCGTAGCCGTTGGCTGCCCAAGTTGGCCTCCGGCGAGTTCATCTCGGCCATCGCCATGACCGAACCTGGCACCGGTTCCGACCTCGCCGCACTCGCAACCACGGCGGTCAAAGACGGCACCGACTACATCATCAACGGCGCGAAGACCTTTATTTCCAACGGCCAACTCTGCGACATCTGTATCGTCGCAGCCAAAACCGACCCAGATCCAGCCAACGCCCACCGCGGCATTTCATTATTCGTCGTCGAGGCTGGCACGCCAGGCTTTAGCAAAGGCAAAAAGCTCGAAAAAATGGGCATGGCCTCGCAAGACACCTCCGAGTTGTTTTTCGAAAACTGCCGCGTGCCTGCCAGCAATCGCATCGGCCCCGAAGGCGCTGGCTTCATGATGCTGATGCAAAAACTCGCGCAAGAGCGGCTGGTGGTTGCAGCCGGTGCGTTGGCCTGCGCCGAGCAAGTGCTCAAAGACACCATCATCTACACCAAAGAGCGCAAAGCCTTTGGCAAACCGATCAGCAAGTTTCAAAACACCCAATTTAAGCTGGTCGATTGCCAAGCCAGCGTCGAAGTTGGCCGGGCCTACGTTGATCAAGTCATTGCCAATCATTTGTTGGGCAAACATTTGGTCAAAGAAAGTTCGATCGCCAAGTTTTGGATCACCGACATGGCGCAACAAGTTGTCGATGACTGTCTGCAATTTTTTGGCGGCTACGGGTACATGCTCGAGTACCCAGTTGCGCGAGCGTTTATGGACGCACGGGTGCAACGCATTTACGCTGGCACCAACGAGATTATGAAAGTGATTGTAGCCAAGCAAATGGGCCTGTAGCGTTCCAGGCCGTTCGCGGTTGTCGCGGCTGGCACTCGGAGCTACGGTGCGGGGACATGAAACTCGACGCGCGCCTGCGATTGTTCGTGACTCTAGTGGCGGTCTTTATTACCTGTCTTGTCGTCGGCGACATGACCGGCGGCAAATTGTCGTCGTTCCATTTGTTTGGCAGTGAGTGGTTGTTCTCGGTTGGCTTGTTAGCGTTTCCAGTCACGTTCATTCTGACTGATATTCTCAACGAGTTTTACGGCCAAAAAGTAACCCGCCAAGTTACCTACCTGGCGTTCGCCATGGTCGGCCTGACGTTCGCCACCATCTATGCCTCGGGCGCCATGCCCTGGGCTTCGGTGGCATTGACCGATGACTGGCAAGGCGTCAAACCGCACGACTTTGACGTGGTGTTCACCCAGGCCACCCGCATCCAACTAGCGTCGATGGCGGCATTCCTCGTCGGCAACCTAGTCGATATTTGGGCGTTTCACGCGATCAAAAAGTTTACCGGCGAGCGCATGCTGTGGCTGCGCGCCACCGGCTCAACTGTGATGTCGCAGCTGATCGACACCATTGTGATCAGCGCCTTGGTGTGGGGCGACAAGATCACGTTTTCACGCTACGTCAGCGTCGTGATCACTTCGTATGTAATTAAAGTGTTTGCCGCCATCGTCGTGACGCCGGTGATCTATGGCCTGCACGGTTTGCTGGAGCGACGCTTTGGCATCGCGCCGGTGCATGGCACAGATGCTGACGACGTGGCCACCATTGCAACCGCGCAAGTTGTCAGCGACAAAACCGACGCGGTGCGCGAAGCCGGCAAACCGTAACTACTTGGTGCCGACCGGCACCATCTTGGCAAGCAGATAACGCTTGTTGTCCAAGAACCGTTTTGCCGCAGCTTTTACGTTGTCGTTGGTAACGCGATCGAGCAATGGTTGCACACTCAAGAACAATGCAGGGTCATCTCCATAGAAGAAGCTCTGGGTCAAACCGCCTTGCCAGCCGCCGTTTTCCTGCAATTGCGCTTCATGGCCGCGCGTGAAGATGGTTTTAACTTTGCCCAGAATCTCGTCGGAAACACCATCTTTTTGCAGCGCTGCGATCGTATCGAACGTTGCTTTGAGCAAAGGTTCGAGCTTGTCGGGTGCGCAACCAAAATCGATCGAGAACTGCCGGCCTTCATAGGAACCACGCGATAGCGAGCCGCGCGCGCCGACGCCGTAAACGCCGCCCATGTCTTCGCGCAGCACTTCGCGCAACCGAATGCCCAACACTTCGCTGAGCACCTGCATGTCTTGTTTATCGACGCGCGACCATTTTTGCTCGTCGACAAAACGCAACCGAACGCGTGCCTTTGGCTCAGTGCCGAGCTTCCAGGTCTTATTGACAACACCCGGCGCATAGCGCAGCTTGCGGTCAGTTTCTTTTTCGGTGTGGTTACCTGGCCCGGCGCTTGGCAAACTGGCGATGTATTTTTCGACCAACGGCTTCACGCTGTCAGGCGTCACATTGCCGACGATGACAAACGTGAAATCGGCAGCGTTGGCAAAGCGCTTGGCGTAAAACGCCATGGCTTTGGCATAGTTCGATTTTTCCAGGTCTGCTGCAACCACAGCCCGGACCCGCACGTTGTTACTGAACCATTGGTTGTTCGATTCACGGCTAAACACCGTGTTGGGGTCACGGAGCTGATCGGCCAAGCCCGCAAGCGTATTCGTTTTCCAAATTGCATATTCCGACGCATCGGCACGCGGCGCGGACATATTGAGATGGATCAACTGCATCGCAGTTTCGAGGTCTTGGACCGACGACGAAGCATCGACAATCGATTGGGTTTCACTGACAAACGCATCAACATTGAGTTGTTTACCAGCCAAGATTTTGCCGAGCGTGATCGAGTCGTAATTGCCCAACCCACCCAAATTCACCACCGTGTTAACAAACCGCACGGCCGGATATTCTTTATCGGTCGCCATCGACATGCCGCCCGGCGCAAAACCCGAAATCTGCACGCTGTCTTTTTCAAACTTGGTCGGTTTGATAATGACGCGTGCGCCGTTGCTCAGTTGCCACTCGGTAATGCCCAACGCTGCATCGTAGTTTTTGGTTGCCGTTACTGTGCCCGCTTTGAGCGCCGCAGCACCGGGAAACAACGCGCCGGCTACCGCTTCTTCAGCCCACGGCGTCAGCGTTTGTTTTGCGACTTCCGCCAAAATGGTTTTGATTTGAGCTTCGGTCGGCAGCGGCTTACCTTCGGGGCCGTTCACGATGACAGCGCGGCTAGCATCGCCACCCCAACTTTTCACCAGCTCATTGATTTCAGCAACGGTGATTTGCGGCAGGTATTTTTTGGCAAGCGCCGCTTCAACCGCACGGCCCGACATCATTTCACCTTCAAAAAAGTTACGAGTGATTTCGTCAGCGAACTCACTGCCATCGTTGGTGTCGGCGTTAGTGGCTGATTGATCGATGGCCCGTTGAAATACTTTTTTGGCGCGATCAAATTCGGCCGACGTGAAGCCAAATTGTTCGGCTCGTCGCACTTCGGTGAACAACGTGCGCAAGGCGGCCTCCGCTTTACCCGGTTTAGCCGCAGCTAACCGCACCATGCCATCGAGCTCACGCACAAAACTTCCATCGCTCGACATCGCGAATAAAAATGGCGAGTCAGCGCGTTTGGAAATTTCAGCGAGTCGTTGGCTCATCATGGAATTATACAACTGACCAGCGACCGACCGACGGTACGCGGCGCCGGTGGATTCATCGCGGTGAGCTTGCAGGTTGTACACACTCACCGACGTCGCCGGCATTTCTTTGTCAGTTGCAATCGTGATCCGAGGCCCGGCACCGGTTGGCACGCCAGCAACAAAACGCGGCCGTGGTTTTTCAGGATTTTGCAGCGAAGCAAAACGGTCGCTGATCATTTTTTCGATCTGCGCTTGGTTCACTTCACCCACGACAACAACCGCCATCAAATCAGGGCGGTACCAATCTTTGTAGAAACGATACAGCGTATCGCGTGGCGCCTTTTGAATAATCTCCGGCAAGCCAATGGTATTGCGCGTTGCATACCGCGTGCCTGCGAACAAGACAGGCGACGACTTGTCGAACAACCGCGCCTGCGCGCCGCGACCGAGACGCCATTCTTCGAGCACTACGCCGCGTTCTTTTTCAACTTCGGCTGGATCAAACGAAACATTGCCAGCCCAGTCACGCAGAATGTCTAAACCTTTTTCGACGAACTGCTTGCCGTCGGTCGGCACTTCTAGTTGGTACACGGTTTGGTCAAAGCTGGTGTACGCGTTGAGATCTGCGCCAAATTTCATGCCGATTTTTTCGATGTAGTCGACAATCGCACTCTTCGGAAAATTCTTGGTGCCGTTGAACGCCATGTGCTCAACAAAGTGCGCCAAGCCGCGTTGGTCGTCGTCTTCTTGCACCGAGCCGGCGTTCACCGCGAGCCACAAGTACACGCGATTTTTTGGCTTAGCGTGCGGCAAAATGTAATAGGTCAAGCCATTGGCCAGCTTGCCTTTTTTGATATCGCTACGCAGTGGCAGCACCGCGTCGTCGGGCATGCGCGCGATATCTTCGACAGTAACGTCCGGTGTCACGGCGGCAGGACCTGCCCCTGCACCTTGCAGGTCAACACCCGGCGTAGTTGCTCCCGAACCGATGGCAATGTCAGTTGGAGCGGCGACGCACTTCACGTTGGCGCCACATTTTGCAGCATTGCCACCGCTACAGGCCGTGTTGACCAAAGCCACCAGCGCAACACTGGCGGTGAGTAACGTGCGTAACCACGCACTTCGATGTACTTGCGTTCTTTTCATGCGGTGAGACTGCCACGAAACCCCACCCAGCGCATCACGCCCCAACGCTTTGGCATGGACCAACAGCTTGCCTGCTGTGTCAATAACGCTGACAATCGCATCATACTCTTGAGGGGCGCATATGTTGGAATTGTTGTTCTTACGTTGGTTCTATAAATGGGCAGCGAACAAGGCTGAAACTAAAAACCGCACGCGGTCGTGGGGTTGGCTCGGTGTGCTGGGCTGGCTCGGCGGCGAAATCACGGGCTTGATGTTGGCAGAACGGGCCGACACCGGTGGTGCGTATGGCGTTGCATTGTGCAGTGGAGCCCTCGGCGCCGCCGTCATCGCAATTACACTGTCGTCGTTACCGACGCTGGCCAAAGCCGATTTCCCAACCGCGCGAGTAATGTAGCGGCTTGGCCTTAGTTTGCGGGCGCTAGCGGCATCCGTACTGCCGCGCGTGCAGGTGCCAACGCATCTTCGCGCACCAGCGTCATAAACCACCCGTCGAGCGGCGGGTCGGTGACTTCGACGGTAACTGTGGCCACACTGGCTTGGCTAAATTCGGCTGCGAATTGATGATCCAAAACGAACGCTTGCTCACCAACACGGATGCTGCCGCGATTATTAGTGGCCGCGCCCCAGTAGCGGCCATGAATACGCCGTTGCATTTCGACCCGCACGGTGATGCCATATTGCTGAGCCATAACTCGAACGCCCGGCGTGGGATAACGCCAACTCGCAGCGTCGTCGTACAGCAACGCGGTGACCCCATCGTCGACGGTGACGACATCGAGACATTCATATTGACCAAGGGTCGGTCGATAACCGCAGGTTTGCCATGGCCCGTCACCAACGCGCGCGGTCACGGTAGCACTTGCACGCACGCCAGTACCAACTAGTAGCGCCGGCTCGGCGCGTACACAATCACGCATGCCGATGCCGACGAGCAACAACGTGAGCGTAGCTGCCCCAACCGCGTGCAAAACGGCTGGCCGAGTCGCCACCGCGTTGCGTACACGAACATATTTGTACAACAGCCGCCAACGCCAACGGCTACGCCAAACTACCAAGCCAGCGATGATGCCGAGCAGTGAAACGCCCGCCAACGGCCAGCCTGCGCGATCCGACCGCAGCGGACCATCGACGGTAAAATGCGCAATGCCAGGCGGCAACCATGCAGCTACCACGCCGGCTCGGCCACCTTCGACTGCTGGCACTTCAATAGCTGATGTCCGCTTTCCGGACGAATCAACAACGTGCCAACGTGGATAGTAGCCAGTGCCAAGGATGACCAGCACCGGTGCCGCCAGCGTGCTCCCTGTGCCCGCCACAACCTCAACATCAACGCCGTTTTCAAGTACTGCCACGGTTCGCACATGTACACCGACCGCAGCAGCTTGCTCCGTAACCCGCGCCATGTCGCCGTCCCAGCCAGCGACATCGCGGATGCGGTAGCGGCCCACTGCACGCTCGGTCGCTGGGTCGCCAGCGCTCGGCGCTTTGCCACGCGCGATTACCCAGCGAATATTGAAGCGCTGCAAACTAGCAGCGCTGCTGTCATTGATACGATTGCGCAATAGCAGATTGGGTATTGCGCCGAGATGCACCACCGGCATGCCAGCGTCGGCCACCAAATTAAATTCATAGTGTTGATCGTCGGCATCAACCAATACCCGCGCCATTTTGCCAGCTGGAATTTTCGCCATCTCGGTGCGCGCCCAGGTTATCAATTCTTCACGGCTGCTCGCGTCGGGTGCCAACACCCGCGCTTCGTCGGCGGCGCGGCCAGCTTTGTCGCCGATGGTCACCAACACCAACCGACCCACGCCTAGTACCAACACACCGACTACAGCGTGGGCGACGACGACCCGCCAACCTAGCGCACCACGCCAGTGCCGCCGTGTTGCGCTCCAACAAATAGCCAACGCATAGCCGGCTGCTGCCAGTACAAACGGCCGTGCCATCGACGAGAAACGCTCAATGCCCAAACGCGCGGTGGTCGGACTTGGTGCAAGTTCAAACGCATTGTAGATGCGATCCGACAACAACACGATCGCCAGCAGGCCAACCGTTGCAACAAACACCGGCGCACTTCGTCGTGACCAAAATGCCAACACCAAACCCAACACCCCAAGCATCATGACCGCAGCGAAACTGGAACTCGGTACCGGCCCGGCGAGCAGGCTTTGAAATATTTGATTAGCCGAGCGAAATGCCGTCGAGAAATGCTGGCCGTACGCCAACAAACGCTGGCCCATCGGCATCCACACCAAGGCACCCAAGCCAATGCCAACCGCGACATGCAACATGGCAAACACCGCGCGGCGCGGCGGCACATCACGGGCCAACAACGCCACCGCACCCAAGCCGACGATCATCAACCCTGCCTGCAACAGCGCCGAAGGATGCGCTGCGGTTGCAACTGCCACTGCTGCCCAAATCCGCACGGCTGTGCCTTGGCTCGGTCGGCGCAGTGCATCGAGTACGACCACGGCGGCCCACAGGACTAACACTTGCGCGAACGCATGGTGAAATAAGCCCCAACGAAACAAACTTGAAACTCCACCACCCGACAAATCACCGACATCAAGAAGCGCCACCACACCGACGAGGCCCGCCGCAGGTAACGGTGCCACCCGCACCGTGATGCGCATCGTTTGCACTGCCAACCCGACATGTACAGCGACTGCGACGATCATCATGGCGCGCGGCAAATCAGCGCGAAGGTCAGCGAGCCACGCGAAATGCGCCGTCACCACGTATGCCAGCGCTGGGTAGGTTTCGAGTGGAGCGTCGCCGGTTGATACCTCGTGCATCCACGTTGGAAACCCAAAACCAGGGATATGCGGCATCAACTTGGCCAAGACTGCGCGTTGAATGGCCCAATCGCCGACGCGCCAATCCGGCGATTCGGTCAATTCGACTCGAAATACGGACGCACCGAGGGCAACCAACAACACACCGCCAATAAAAGCCCACCAGCGCGCTGACACCGGCGGCCAAGAAATATGCGGGCCAAACCGACCGACGGCGATCCCGGCGGCGGCGAAGCAAACCACTGCGCCAATCGAGCCGGCACCTTGGGATGGCAGCGAAAGTGCCAGCAACAACCCGACGACAACGGGCATCAGCCACAGCAAGCGAGCCGTTCGGGTTAGCATGACGTTGCGACTACCGTGGTCTTCGCTGGCTCAATGACAAAGGCTGCAATCATTGCTCGACGGCGCCAGGAGCCCGCCACAATGCCACGGTTGGACATTCGATTACGCCAACTTGCAGCGCTTTGGCTTCCAAAACAGCGCCTTTTTTCCCGGCGGTAAGTTGTGCCATTTCGACGAGGAAATCGCGGCCTTCACCCGACTCAAGATTTTGGCCCAGCCACTGTGCAGTCAAAAACGCGTAATTTTCCGGGCCTTCTTGTTCCGCACCGGAATATTTCATGACGTTACAAATTCGGTCAAGATCGCGCCCCATTGCGGATTGCTTCCACGCGCCTTCCGTTGAGCCACGTTGGCAACCAGTGGGTGCGACAAACAGGACGCCCAACCAGCAACAAATAGACGCGAAACCTACTCGGCGCGGCAGTGCAAGCTTGAGAACAGTCGAATATGTGGCCATGGCATGACTTTGCCTGTTCACAATCTTGGCGTCCACGGCTTTGCGCGCCGTCCCACTTGTGGATAGGATAAAAAGGGCGTTACCAACGCCCTCTAGGAGTTTCAAATGCCGTTTGTCGTTGCCGATCCATGCGTTAAATGCAAATACACCGATTGCGTCGCGGTTTGCCCCGTTGACTGTTTTTACGAAGGCAAAAATTCGATCGCCATCAACCCTGATGAATGCATCGACTGCGGCGCTTGCGAGCCCGAATGCCCAACCACCGCGATTTTTGAAGAAAGTGAATTGCCAGGTAAATGGGCAATTTACAAAGACATCAACGCGGTTGTCTCCGGCGCTAAAGCGCTGGGCGATGTCGACGCTTCGAAGTGGCCAGCCAACCTGAAGGGCGATGTGCAAACCTGGCCCAACATCACCACCAAAAAAGCCGCGTTGCCAGGTGCTGATGATGCTGCCAAAGAAGACAATAAGCTCAGTGCGTTGTCGCTCGAAGGCGCCAAGTAAGCGCTACCGACGGGCAACCGGGCGTCACGCCTGGTCTCGTTGAAAATTCGGGCCTCATTCAAGCTCAAGTTTGTTAGGCTTCGAGGATGCAGGTAGTCGCCTCGTTTGCCGAAGATCACGCCTGGCTGGCCGAGAAATGGAGCGAACGAGCGAAGGCTCGAAGCGGGGCCCGTGCAGCGGGCGAGATCAACGTCGCTGAACATCGAGCGGCTTCGTTTGTCATTGCCAGCAACGGTGATGCATCGCTTTTGTGCGTACTCGACGGCGGCGATTGCGGCTGGAGCCGAGGTTCCCTTGCTGTAAAACGTCATCTTCGCAGCATGATCATGAACGCATGGGCAACCAGCACAGGGGGCGCACTCGCACGGCTCGGACTGTTCGAAAAGATCAGCATCGATTTGTGCGATTGGATCAAGGCGACGACGCCTGAATGGGAACAATCGGCCGGCGACGGGCTTGAAGGAATCGCTGGCACACCCTGGGCGATTTTTGCCGCTGCAGTTATCGTCGGCGACACCGCAGCCGCCGGGTGGCTTGGGCCCGAGGTTGTGCAGTTGCGACGCGATGGCACCGCGATTGCGGCCACCCTCCCACATAGTCTTTACCAAGACTACAAAAATCTCACAGGCAAATCCGATGCGGAATCGAGTGAATTTCCGTATCGCCATATCCTCTCACGCTGCGTCAGCCCAAAATATCCAGCCACAATGAGCACCCAATCGTTGGGCCACATAGCCCGCGGTGATGTGATCGCGATCGTCGATTGGAATTGTGAAAAATATCTCGCGGCAGCCGGAACCCAGGATGCTGCGACATCGGTAACCATGGCGCGCAGCAACGGAGCCGACTCAGGGCGAGCTTTAGTAGCGACGATCTACTAAATCAAGCGCCAACAGCGTAGCGCGAGCCGCGTCTCCAACATGGTTGGCGTGGTGTCTGCGCTGGGCTTGAGTGCGAGATTTTCCTAACCTTTGCAGCTGTGCCGTTTCGCGATACCAACCCGTTGTGGTTTTAGTTGCAACGCGTTGACCTTTGTCGCCGGCCTACACTAGTGTATCGGCGGCGGTCGAGATTTTCTTGGCTGGCCCAGAAAATGTGTAGGTTGGGAGTTTTTCATGAGAGTAATTTCTTCAATTGTCTATTGGTGCGCGTTGGGCGTTGCAAGCGGGTGTGTCGCAGATCCTACCGAACCGGGTGGTGGCGGTGGCGGTGACGGATTTCAAGCCATTAAAATGCCGACCGGCAAAGAAGCCATAAATTTTTCGGGCGTGTACTGCACTTCACCCACGCAATGCGTAGTCACGGTCAGCACCAATGACTTCGCGGGCGTGTATCCGGTCAGTGCAACAGCGCTCGGCGACGTGATCGTCGACGGAAAATATCCCGGTGCCTTGCCAACCGCAGCAGGTGTTTTGGGCGACGTGCCGTTTGTCGGATTCGACAAAACCCGCAACGGCATCGTTGCACGTGCCAGCGTGGCTGGTATTTTTGTCTCGGCAACCGGCGATATCACGCAAAAATCGAGCTGGACATTCACCCCAATGGGCAAAGCTGATGGCGCGTCGCTCGCCCTCAACGACCAAGCCCAAATCCAAGTGGATGCGACGGGCAAATGGCTTTTTCTCACCGAACTCGGCGTGGTTTACGGCTCGGCCACCGCGCCAAGCGCGACGACTGTTTGGACCAAACTGTGGAGCCCGCAATCGACGCCCACCGTTCCCGCAAACTTCAACACCCAGTTCGCGGCAGATCCAACACTTTGTGACACCGATGTCACCGCCGGTGCTGTGCCCTTCATTAGCAACCCTGCGTTCATCAGCCAAGACGGTGGCATAATCATGCATCCCGCCGACGGCATTATGCAACGCGGAACAACAAAAGCTGGCGTGTGTATCTCAACAGATCACGGGCAGCACTTCTATTCGGTAGCGTTTGCCGACGTGCCAGCGGCGAACAACGCTGGGCCCCATGGGCTAACGTGTACCGATAACAATCACTGTTTCGCACTACACGGCCTCGATTTCGTCAGCGATCCTTACATCTACACGACCAGCAACGCTGCGCTCGCTAAAACTTCGACGTGGACCAAAGCCACGCTACCTGCAACCATCTCGGCTGCATCGGGCGTTTCGCTGCGAGCGATTTTCTTTGCACCGGATGGCATGCACGGTTGGTGCGTTGGCGATATCAATCATAAAGCGCTCATGCTTAGGACTACCGACGCTGGTAAAACCTGGGCCGACGTTAGCGCCAGCGTGGCTACCGTTGCGAGCAGTGATATTTACAATGGCTTTGCGATTGACAACGATCACATTTGGATCGTCGGTCGTTCGGGAACCTTGGCGTTTACGGCAACCGCACAGAAGTAGTCGCCCTGCAGGTTTTGCATGCTCGCGACGACTAACTCAACGCGGACCACGTTTCCAAAATGGCTGACGTGGTGCCGGCGCAGGTCCCGGGCCTGGACCCGGTGCAGTTGGCGTCGCGGTGGAATTCGCAATCACGTCGCCGATGCGTGCGATGACCACCGCAAGCGCAGCCTGATCAACCTTGGTTGCGCGCACCAACCGCTCTATGTCACGCGCAAGTGCGTCGATGGCGGCGACAATCTGCGGTGCGACCTGGGTCGAGCCTGCATCGTCGACCCATTGGCGGAGCCGCGTGGCTTCCATGCGCAAAACCATAGCTTGATTATTGGCACATGCAGCGCTCAATGCCGTCGCGATTTCTCGCAAGCGCGTGAAGTACGCCGTCATGCCGTCGGTCGCGGCTGTATCTTTCGCGGCCTTCGGTGGAGGCGGTGGCATCGCGTTGGTCGACGACAGAGACGACGACGGCATCGGTGACCGCATGCTGGCAGGGGCCGCAGGTTTGGGCATCGACTTTTGCGCCGGCCGGGCCGAAGCCGAAGGTAGCGCCGCAGGCGCGCGGGCATAGCTCGGCGCTGGCGCATAGCTCTGTACGGCAAATCCTGAGGGTGCGCCTTCCTCTTCAGCGCATACTGCCGATGGCGATGCCAGATCGAACTCGGCATCGTCAGCGTCGGATTCATACCTCACTGAACTAGACTTTGATGGCGCGGCCACCGAGTAGGCAACACTGGCATCAGCTAGCGGGCTCGTTGCACGGCCGCGACTCAGCGCGGCTCCGCTCGGTGCACCAGTTGCCTCCTGACGACGCGCGGACGGGGGCCTGCCGACGCCCGTCATGGTTTGGGCAAAATTCATCGGTTGCGCTACCGAAGATTTTTTACTTTCGGTTTCTTCAACTGCTTGGATCACCCGTTGTTGATAGCCAGTGCGATTGGCAACTTCGGCGCGGTCGACTGCAACGAACGCAGTAAATCGACACAGCACCGAAAACGCTTTCGATACCTGGATCATTTCTTGTTCCAGCTCTTCACGCGCTGGAAAACTTTGGCCACCGGCAGCGTAGCGATCTTCGAGATCACGTAGCCGCGCCCGCGCCCACACCGACGCCAGTGCATAGCGTTCCAGAAACGATTGTTGCTCGACGCGTTGGCCAATCGTGTCAGCAAATTCACTACCAAACTGCACGCCGCGTAATTTCACTCGCGCTTGGGCCGAGGCCTTACCGCGATAGCGCCCAGTAATTAACAACGGTGCGCCAGCGTACACATCAGGCAAGCGCGCTGGGGTGACCGTCCGGGGATCGATCGCCAGACCTTCGCCATCAATACCGAGATTGCTCAACAGCGGCATGCCAATGCGGCCATGAATTTTCGACATCACGTGGTCGAGGCGATCTTCGGATTCGACCAATTCGAACAGCCCTGCCCCGACCCCGGCCAAGCGCCGCAAAAATCCGACATTCACATTGCGATCGATGCCGATCGTGAACACCCGCGTGCCTTGCAGCACGGGCGTCAGCCGGCTCAAAATCTGCTCTTCGCCGGTAATCTGACCGTCGGTGGCCAACACTATGACGCGTTCACGATCCATCGGGGATTGCTGCAACGTGGCCGCGGCCATCGCCAAGGGCTGTTCCATCTCCGTGCCGCCACGCGCATCAACTTTTGCCAAAAATTCGACGGCAACAAACCGATTGCGATCGGTAGCAACGACTAACGCCCGACCACCATCAAAGGTAGGCTGCTCGATACGATCGTCGAACGCCATCACTGCAAAGCGATCATTGTGATTGAGGCTATCCACCATACGGGCCACGGCGCGGCGCGCGGCCACCATTTGCCAGCCTTGCATGCTGCCGGAGCGATCGACGATAAACACCACATCGCGGGGCCGTTGCGCCAAGGTGGTTGAGTTCGGCGGAATCACCAGCAACGAAAACGTCCCGGCTGCGCCGTCGGGATCGTCGACGCACGTCAAGTTCGACGTCATGCTAGTGCCAGCCAGTTGCCAGCGCACGATCAGATCGCGGTTGAGTTGTTGGCCATTCGCCAAATTCAACTGCATCGTGCCATCGGTTGGCGAGACCTGCATCGGTAAACTGGTTGAGACCGAAGAGATGCCGGCCTGGCCACCGTGGATCGAAACCCGGCCCGACAGCCGGACAGCTTGACCATGGCCGGCGATTCGTACCGGCGGCGCTACCCGCGAAGCATCAGGTACAGCGTCGGTATCTTGCGCGGTGCCATCGCCAGCCTGTGGGCCACCCAACACATTGCCAGCGGTGTAGCGCGGCGCCACTACCAACGGGAAGTGCAGCGTGACTTCACCATCGTCGACCCCGAGCGGACCAACCAACGAGAGCCGCACAATCGGCGCTTCGCCCGGCATGACATTACCCACGCGCATCGTAAACACACCCGGTCGTTCTTCCTCAGCAATCGCGGCCCGCTGGCCTTGGGCAATCGCGTGATCATACTGCGCGCGTGCGGCACCGCGCTCGTCGATCGTGCCTTCAATCACGCGGCCGTTGCACTCCATGCGAAAGCGGCGCACCGCCATGCGATCAGGCATGGGAAAAATGTAGGTCGCCTCCATCGGCACGGCGCTGCGATTGACGAACTGTTGCATCAACTCGATCGTCGCCGTGATGCCAACCGCCGTGACATCGATGTCCATCGCTTGTAATGGAAAGCCTACCGCCGCCTGCCCGGCGTGGCTGGCCATCATCATCGGGCAACTCGGTACAGGTGACCCGCCCCAGGTGGCGAGTTCAGCGTCTGACAACACATGGATCGTAGCGATGGTGGCGACTAGCATAGAACCTCCTACACAAACGTTTCAGGGTGGAGCAAAAATAGACTCAAAGAATTTGGGTGGTGACCCGTTGGCGAACAAGTTCGTCGAGCAGTGGCGCGGCCGCAGCGATGATCCGGTCGAGGTCGAGTTGCGCTCCGGCGGCATTGGCAGCTGGCAACAGCAAGCGAATCGCATCGGTCAGATCTATCGTCATGGTCGAATCGATCGATACGCCGCGCCGCATCGGCGGGTGCGGCAGCGCCGCAGGTGCATCATGAATGGTTGCAATCGGTGCAGCAAGTTCAGTGGTCACGGCCACCGGCGCCGCAACGCTCGCAGTTGGACGCTTCCAAAATTCGCGCCGGATCGGTGGGGCTACGACAACTGGCGCCACGGTGCCTACCGGGGCAACTTGTAATGCGATACCAGAAATTTTTTCTAGCATCACAACATCAAGCGTCGGCCACAACGCTGCAATCTGCGCCAAACTTTTGCCTGCAGCCTGCATGCGCTTAATCGCCACGACTTGCGCAGCGTGCCGCATGCCATACAGCGCAGTGCGGCCACGCATTGCTAGCGGCCGATCGAGCAGCCCAAGCGTTGTGTAGTAGCGAATGTTGCGCTCATCCGGGACCGCCCGAACCTGGCCATTGCCGGGCACCGGAAGCAACGCCATATGGCGTGCGACCTCGGCAGTCAGTTCGGATAGCGTCCAACTCATGCTTTATATCTAACACTGTCATATAACAGTGTCAAATATAATCTTACAAGTGCCTGAAATTGATAATGATAAAATCTAGTTCACGTAAACGATGCCAAGGAACATGGTAGCGTTTGCTCATGTCTTTTCTGACTTTTCTTGATGATGAACTCAGCCACTGGGGCGACGACGATCGGCGGCAACGGCACGACATCAACGATGCCCGCCGTGGCATCGAATCCGTAAGCGCGCAAGTTGAAGCCCAAAATCAACAACAGTCGCAAGAGATTCAAGCCTTGCGTCGCAATGTCGCGAAGCTCGCCGCCACCGTCGACGAATTGATCATGATTTTGGTCGAACGCGGTGCACTGGATGATGCCGCCACACGCAGCCGGCTCGCCGATGTCATGCGCGCGAAGGTCGTCGCGGCGCCGGGTGCAACGGCGGCCGCGCAACAAGCAAAGCCACAAGCTACGGTGCGCTGTGTAAAATGCGGCACCTCGATCCCGTTAGCGTACTCGAACATGACCGAGCACGGCGCCACCTGCGACCGCTGCGTATAAACAAACTACGGCGCTGTAACCAACGTCGCGACTACGCGCGTCTACGCTGGTACCTCAATCACGGATGCGCCCCGTAACGAGACCCGCAGACGCTACAGCTTTTGAATAAATACGCCGTGCCGACCGGCGACAAATGCGTAGCCACTGTCGAGCGTGATGGCTTGCAGCATGTCAGGCACGTCCGTCGCAGCGAGAGTTTCGCCGGTGTGGGCATCGAGCGATAACACCTGACCGTCAAGATCTACCGCCAACATCGTCGCGCCGCCTTGATCCACGATATCGACGAACCATTCACGCGGCGCAGCAGCGCGCACTTGCCGAACTGTGGTGCTACCAGTTGCTGCAACGCGATCGATACCGTAACCACCAGCCGCCAACGTATAGCCACGCGCAGCGCTACATGTGAAACCTGAGATCGTACCATTGCGACCTGGCGACCCTACCTTGCTGCGCGTCGCACCTGGCACCGAGCGGAAATCAAAGGTCTTGCTCGTGCTTGGCGTCGCGAAGCTAACAATTTCGTGCTGCAGTTTGTCTTGCGCAAAACCGACGGTGATGCGGCCGCCGCTGACCTTGCAACTTATGTTGGGCAAATCAATAAAAGCGTCGGTACTTGACGTGCCCAAATACTCTTGTAGTTTCAAAATAACTTCACGATCAACCCGGCCGTTCGCTGGATCGATAAAACTCACAACGTAATTATTGGCCATGCCGCCAGTTGGTGGCTCGGGAAATCCAAGCGGTGCATCGTCGCGCATGCCGCATGCAACCAGCTTGCCTTGATCAAACGATAAGGCCTCAGCGGCGATACGCGTGAATGATTTAGTTTTGCTCAGCGTCTTGAGATTGACGACATCAATGCTGCGATCATTGCTGGCCAAATATGCGGTAGTGCCGTCAACCGCGATGCCGGTATACACGTTGCCGCTGTTGGCCGGCCGCAGTTGTTTGTAACCGGTACGCAATGTGGTCGTGCCGCACTCGCTACCAAGCATCCCGACCAAGGCCGTGATCGCCTTGGGCCCGACGTAGGCAACCGCATCAACTGCAGCGATATCGGCGAAAGGTTTGTCATCGCGCGTGCCAAATTTTTTGTCCGCGCCGTCGCGATTGGCAACCAAATTCGCCGCCGCCCGTGCGCCGACGCCGCTCGCTACCAAATCAGCGCGTGCCGCGCCTGCGTTAAGCAACGTCACAACGCCATCGAGTTGACATTGGCTAAAGGCACCATCGGCTTTGCCATCCGGAACGCCAACTTCATCCTGGGCATCTTCGGTGTCGCCCTCGTCATTCGCTACGCACGCCGTTGCACCTGCGAAAGCCAGTGCAACCGCTGGCAAAAACAATGCTGAGGTTTTCATGTGACACCACACTTTGCAAAAGCATGGCCAGAACTATCGGGACAGAGCACACGCTAACTACTCGGATTCACCGAGACACCTACCAAGATGCAACCACATCAGCCGGCCAAACTGGTAGCCAGACCGCTGGGCTCGCCAAGGGCAAAGCTTGCGTGGCCAGTCGGCTGCACAGATCGACTTAGTCGTTC
>JAYWHS010000255.1:0-1527 GCA_043777635.1 Kofleriaceae bacterium
AGATTGGTGGTGAGCACGACAAAACCGCCAAAACTTTCGACCCGCTGCAACAGGTAGTTCACTTCGAGGTTGGCGTAGCGATCGGTCGCCGATTTCACGTCGCTTGAACGCTTAGCAAACAGCGAATCCGCTTCGTCAAACAGCAACAGCGCATGGCCGGCCTCGGCGGCGTCAAAAAGTTTGGCAAGTTGTTTCTCGGTTTCGCCGACCCACTTTGAAACAATTCGCGACAGATCGACTTGGTACAACTCAAGTTGCAAGCGCTGAGCTATCAACCCGGCGACCATGGTTTTGCCAGTGCCGGGCGGCCCCGAAAACAGCGCAGCTACACCTGCACCGCGTGCCAACTTCTGCCTGAACCCCCAATCGTCGAGGACAAAATGGCTATTTTGCACGCGGCCAATAAGCGCTTCGATATCGTCGCGGGTTTCGGGTGGCAGCACCAGTTCATCCCAGCGCTGCACAACCTGGACACGCGTCGCTAACTCGCCGAGCCGCTCGGCGATATTGTTTTGGACGCCAGCAACCACATCGTGAAACGTAATCGCAGCCGTTGCGTCGCGTGGAATTGCATCTCGAATAGCACCAGCGCCAAGCGCATAACGATGCGCCAACAAATCAAGATCAGCGGTATCAAGCGTATTCTTCGTGGACGCGCCGAGTGATCCACCGGCACATAGCGCGAGTTGCCACAATTGTTTGCGGGTAACAGCGTCGGCCACCGGCCACCGGACTCGCGCTTGCATGCGCTGCTCGCTGGCTAATGTAAACTCCGTGCTATGGCACGTGATCAATAACGCGCCAGGAAAATCGACGAACATCGCGCGTAGCAATAGTTGCGCATCATCACCGCTTGGCTGTTTGGCAATATGAGTCCACAAGACGTCGAGATTTGCCAACAGCGGCAACGCGCCGCTGAGCGCCACTTCGCGTTGCAGCGCCTGTAGCACCTCGCGGCAGCGACTAGCGGGCAAAAACTCACAGTTTACTTCGATCACCACCCGTTCGTTGCGCTGCGCAAGCTCATCCGCAGCGGCGCTGGCGGCAGCGAGTGCTGTTGTGCGGCCTGATTTTGCGGGGCCCTCAACGATAACCACCGCTTCGTGGTCCGGTGCAAGTTGCGCACGCAACGTCGCAATTGCGGCCTGTTGCGCCGCAGAAAAGATTCGAGCTTTTTCGTCCGGTAACCGGACATAACATGCAAAGCCAGCTAGCGTAGGGTCAGTCATGGGTGCTTCGACCATCGGCTCAAGCGAACGCTGTTGCAAAAACGTGATGAGCCGAGGATGCGCGATCCATGGCGTTGCAATTGTCGCGGGCAGCGCCGGCCCGTCAAAGGCTGACAACAACAAGCCGTGTTTGCGCAACGGGTGCGTAGGCTGTAACAATTCAAGTAAGCGCCGGCGGCGCGGCACCGACATGGGACACGCCAGCACATAGTTGGTGATGCTCAAGCCAAGCTTGGCGTCCGAACCAAACGCAAGTGCAGCCAAGATGGCGCAGCGCGGTTCAGTGGCGATCGCAATG
>JAYWHS010000256.1:0-1525 GCA_043777635.1 Kofleriaceae bacterium
TCCGCCAGCATTTGCGCACTTCGCTCCAACCCTCCGTCGCGTTTCATGGGGCGGACTGCGGTGAGTTTATTTGCAATCGTGGTCGCACCTTCGGCAAGATCGAGCTTAGGCGGGATGCGAATAAATACTTGAGTTACGAATAATTCGCGACGGCCAGAAATTTCGTCGCCAAACTCAACTCCGATGCCCAGGTGGGTAGCCAACGTGGACATCAAGTTAGCGCGATGGCCTGGGCTGTTCATCAAGCCATCATGGGCTTCACGCACGCCATAGGCGCGCGCTACGTTTTCAAGCACCGCGCCGGTGCGAATGTTAGCGACTCGCACCCGGTCAGCAGCCGACCCTGTGGTCGGTGAAATATGCGCAACATTTTTGGTCTGATGCATCTCCGCAGAATGACCACGCGCCACATTCGCAGCCCGTTCATCCCAGGTTAGCTCCGGCACCCCTGCGCGCCGCCGATCACGATTTACCAAGGCCAAGATTCGTTGTTCCGCTTGTTGTGGCGTCGCTGGATCGCCTTCGTCGCGATCAAGTTCGAGCGCGATTGCGGTTGGCGGCCGCTCATGGCACCAAACCGGAAAGTTGGCCAGCACCGTCGAGCCACTGACATCGTTGGCAGTTATTTCGATTTGCAGTTTGCCATGGCGGGCACCGCATTCAATCACCGAGACAAACGCTGCAGAGCTGCCAGTGATGGGCATGCGCTCGGTTTTACCGTCGGGCCCGGTAACAAAAACTTCGGGCTCGTGGAAGGCCGCCGACACCCCGGCTTCAATTCGCACCACACCACCGTTGGGCAATGCCCGTGGCAGCGGCAAGGTGTGGACATTGGACGATTGCAACGCAAACACCACCGCGCCGGTTCCATCGGGATTGCGTTTTGCGGCACCGATGCCAAGGCGTGCCGTTGAACCCGCCGCCAAAATTTCTGGGATGCGCGGCGCAAGTTGATCAACAACTGCTTGCGCGTCGTCGATCTGGCCCCACACCACCAGCAAGTGCGGCGACGGCTCGATGATGCCGTGACGCTGCATCGCAAATTCGACGACGTTGTAGGCAACTACGCCATTTTCCGGAACCACCTTGGCAAGCTCAGCACAGGCTTCGAATAACCGTGCATCAGCAACCGGTGCTGCGATGTTGGCGTTTTTGGCCGCCGCGCCGACCATCGCAATGGTGGCATCACCCAGTGGACTCGGTGGTACATCCGCCGCTGGACCATTGTAACGCTGTACCGCTTCACCGTCGGGTTCAAAGATCGCCGGCTGCGTACTGGTAGTTTTGGGGCGCCAGCTTGGCTGCGCACCAACTTTTTGGGTCCCCGATGAACAAGCCGTCCACAACATCAAAACGCTGAGGCAGCCTATCGCAATCGTGCGCGGTCGATTCATTTCGATAAAATGGTAGCACTACCATTTGCACGTGGGGCTGAAATGCCTGGCGCAATTCCTGGCGCAATCGTGCGGGCACTACCCGAGCCCGGCACCAACGGTGCTTCGCCACTTCCAACCCCGGCCCCGCT
>JAYWHS010000257.1:0-5031 GCA_043777635.1 Kofleriaceae bacterium
CCCACACCTTGGCTTTGACACGTTTCCAGCGCGAGTCGGTGCCTAGTTCAAACCCGATCGTCCGCCGCGTGCCCGCCGAAGCGTGTCCGGAAGTCGGACTGTCCCCATTCATGGGATTGGCCGGCCGCGCGAGCGCAGCGGAATCTATTTCTTCGGCGACGATCGCGAGTTTTCCGTTGGGATACGCTTTGGCACAATCCACAAAGGCGGCACGTAGCGCGCCTTCGAAATTATTGCCACGGCCCGTGAAGACCATATCGGCTTGCGCAAAGCGCTTCGACATATCGCGCAGCTGCACTTCGGCGCGCAACCGCGGCAGGGGCTGGTTCGGCGTTGGCTCGAATTCGAGATGCACACTGCCGTAGAGTTCCAACGCTCCGCTGGCAACGTTTTCTTCGCGCGATAGAAACGTGGCGCGCACTACGAACGGCTGCCAGCCTTTGCTGCGGTCGCTCGCCAATGCGTTTTCCGCTTGGTCGAATCGCTCGAGTTCCACCTTGATCGCGGCAACCGCGGCTGCCGCGTGCGGATCTTCTTTGAGCAATGCCAGTACTTGTTCGAAACGCATGCGTTGTGCCGCTCGGTTGGCCATGCGCGGATCGATCGGAAACGGCTTACCCTGCCCAATGGCAATTAGAATTTCGGCCAGCGATGGACCACTGGCGCCGACCTTGGAACTTGCAAAATCGGCGGGCAAATCGCCGGTGGTGCGCATGCCGTGAATGTCGTCCCCCGAGCCTTGCAGCAAGCCGCCAAACTTCGCAGCGCTACTGCGTTCGTTGCGGGCCGGCAAATCTGAAAAGGCAGCATTCTTCAGCTCAGCCATGGCGCGTGTCGTCGATTTGACCGTAACGATCTTCTCGAACGTGGCAGGCGCAAAATACTCATCGAAGCGCGCGTGCGCCACGACGCGAAATTGGCCTTCGTCTTCATGTGGCGCCAACGCGAGTGCCTGGTGCAGCTCGGCGATATTGGTATGTTTCGTGATAACGCCGCGACGCTGGGGCTGGAGATTGACGGGCGTGCGATTTGGACCGACGGCAGCTGTGGAGGTCGGCACCGCGGGGCCTGTGCCGGCCACGCTTGACACAGCCGCATTGCTGCCGGGCGTCATCGGAGAGATCTGCGGCGCGGCGGCCATCCGCTCAAACTCCCAATCAACCTTCAGCAGCGCCACGTTACCACCGTCGCCGCCGTGGCCCGGCGTTACCATTGGCGGGAGCGCATACACCGCGTTGCTCGGCATCTCAGCCGGCCACGTGACTTTTACTTCGTACCAAACCGGCTCATTGCTTTCGATAATATTGTCATAGCTGATTAGCTGTCCGGGCACCGGACGTTGGTAGACATTGCGTGCCGCCAACTTTGGTTGCTCTGGGCGTTTGACAGGCTTGGGCTTGCCGTCGGACCAGCGTTGATACGCCGCTTCGCCGAATAGCACTTCGGCAAGATCGCGAAAGATCAATACCTGCACGACACCATTGCCGACACGCAGCTGTTGAAAGGCGGGCTCGCTCGCGAATTCTTCTACTTTTTGTGGAACAGGTTTGAGTCGGGTAAACGCCGCTAGTGCGCGAACCAGCTGATCCCGCATTGGGACGGTCAGCTTTGTTACAAGACCGGGCGCCAGCGTCGAGTCATTGATGGCGAGCACAGCATTGAGTGCGCCTTTGGATCCGCGTTCGATCTTCGTACGCTGGCCAGCAGGAAGCCCCGCAACGTAGTACGCACCAACGGTCAATTGGGCATAGGTTGCAGCGCTGATGCAATGCGGGAACACCAAGTTGTTCGCAGCCCAATCGATGCGTTGTTTGTCAAACCAGGGCAACGCCAGCAGCAGCTCGCGCGCACGTGAAGGGCTGAGCATGCCGCCATTCGGCGCGTCGCGTTTATCACCGGCCGCTAATAACCATTCGCTGACAAACCAAACACCGTCGACGCCACCACCTTGCAACGGCGAGGCATGCTTCAGTTCAAACGGTGACCCGTTTGCAAAGACCGGCCAGCCTTGGGGCCCGCGCACCATAGCCGGCGCAGCAACGGCGGCCGACGCAGTGGCAGGCGACGCAGTATCCGCCGACGCTGGCACTGGTGGCTTGGCCGCCGGCGTGGAGACATCCGTCGTTTTTGCCGGCGCGGCGCTCAGCGCGATGGTTTCGGATTGCACCGGCGCGGTGGCTAGCTGTGACGAGCCGGCGAAGGTCGCCGGCGCGCTGGCCGCGCCGATGTGCAGCGCGGGAGGTACGGCGCCTTGGATTTTGAGCAACGTGGCCGCGCGAACATTCCCAGAAGTCGTGCCGGCAGCTGCAACGCCGGGTTCAGCAGTTGCTGGAGGCGCAGCATTTGCTGGAGGCACCGCATTTGCTGGAGGTACGTGTTCGCTTTGTTGTGCATCGGCTTGTAGATCCGGAGCAAACTGATTGAGGACGCGCTCGATCGTACTACCCGCCGCTTTGATGATCTTATGAAGATAGTCAGACCCTTGTTGCTTACGCAACTCGCGAAGTGCTTCGACGATCGTCGCTGGATCTGACTGTTTGAGTAGCTCAATAAGTTGCTGGCTTGCTTGCGCGGCAGCAGCGAGATCTTTGTACAGCTTATCGACGGTGACCGGAGCGATGCCGTTTGGTTGCTTCGCCGTCCCCGCGGGCCCTCGGGCTTCGTTCCCCTCCAGCAGCGCACGCGTCCATTTCCCTGGCCCAAGCGTCGCGGGGTCTTGAACGCCCTGCGTATTGACGAGCGTTTCTCGACCCGGTTCTCGGCTTGCACCAGCGCCGGCACCGGCCGCGTCATCGAGCAGGTGTTGAAACAGACGTTCAACTTGTTTGGGATCGTTCGCAGCAGAGCTGCGTGCCCGCTCCCACAGGCCACGGGCTACCTCATGTGAGATGTTTCGGTCACTGGCTAGTCGGCGCCAGTCGAGATCGCCTTCATAGGTAGTTGTCATAATAGCCCCCGTTGGCGTCACAATATGTGCCGCAGTTCAAAACGTGTCGGTCCACGCTCACTCCAATGCCCCGGTTTCAGCAAGCTTACCAATCTCACGAAACTCCATCCGAATCGCACGTTCAAGGTGGGATTGGTTGAGCGATTTACCCTCCTCAACCGCCAAGAACGCAGCCCGTAGCGCAGAGTTCCGAATGTAACCGCCTGATAGCCGGAACCGTTGAGCCAGGCTTGCAAAGTCTAACGTGCCCGAGATTGGCACTTGTGTCGGGATTAGCGTCCGCCACAACTGTTCACGCATTTCCTCGTCGGGAAACGGAAACGTAACGCGGTAGGTCAGACGACGCTTGAAGGCCGAATCGATCGAGTTACCAAAGTTCGTGGTGAGAATTGCGATGCCCTCAAACGAATCGAATCGCTGTAAAAGGTAGTTGACCTCCTGGTTTGCATAGCGATCGACCGATGACTTGACCTCGGTACGCTTAGCGAACAGTGAGTCTGCTTCGTCAAACAACAACATCACCTGGCCCTCTTCAGCCGCGTCGAACAATGCCCCAAGGTTTTTCTCGGTCTCGCCAATCCACTTACTCGTGATGCGCGACACATCGACCCGATAAAGCTCAAGGCCAAGATCGCGGGCAATTACGCCGGCAACCATGGTCTTGCCAGTACCTGGACTGCCCTGGAACAACGCGGTAATTCCGCGTGCCGAAGTAATCGAGCGCGCAAACCCCCACTGTTCAAACACCATCTTGCGATGCCGAACCCGGGACGTGATCTCCAGCAGTGAATCACTGATGTCTTCAGGGAGTACGATGTCAGCCCAACTGGCGAGGTGGTTCACCCGCGTTGCGCTGTCGCCGATGCGATTCACAAGGTGCTGACGAACCCCGTCGTCGAGGGTACGGATCCAAGCCGCCGCCTCTGTTGGTCGGTCGGGCCGCCGTGCAACCTCGGAACAAACCCGTTCGATAATGCCGGGCCCCACCCGGTAGCGTGCTGCGAGATCGGTTGCATCCGACAACTCGATCGAGTTGCGCTGGAGTGCAGCGGTCCATGACCCCAATCGCTCATGCTCCGTGCGCGCGACAAGATCGAGTTGCAGGTAACCCGGATCGAGCGGCGGACGCGCATCAGGGCCGAGACGCAACGCAAGGGCGCCGGGATAGCGGCGCAACACGTTGGTAATTTGCAGGCGCAAATCAGGATCGTCGGGGGAAATAACATCAAGCCCATCGACGCATGGAAATAATCCACGCAATTTCGCCCGGCGCAGCGCCGCCTCCAACGTGCTAGCGACGTGAGTCGTATCGCGTGGCGCCGAGGCCATGAGATCGATCACACCAAGATCTCGCCCGACCCGCGCCGCAATGGCGGCCAGCAGCGTATGCCGACCTGCACCAGTACGACCACGAACCACGACGCGCGCGTAGCTTTCGTCGCGAGGCACGGCTAGGAATTGCAACGCCGTCACCAAAATTTTACGCGGAACATCGAGCTCTGCAAGTTGCCGATCCGTGCGACGGATCGACAGCACGTTATCTGTTTCACCAGCGAGATCTTGGCTCGCCAAATGTCTCACCACGAGCGGTTCGATGGTCAACGCGGCAAATGGCCGGGTTCCCGCGCCGAGATGCACAAGCCCATGCGTACGCAACGGCCGATCAGCATCCAATTCTCGCGACACCAGCTGCGGATCTTCACCAATCAACAACGCCAGCAGGTGCTCATCAATAAGCGGTCGGCCAGGATCGTTAGCCAGAATGCCATAGACACGCGCAAACTCGCCACGTAGGCGAGGCGCCGCAATTGCAAACATGAGCAAGCTCGCTAGCGGGGACAATCCAAAGTCGCGAGTCAGCGCTTCGAGTGGCGAGACTCGGCCTTGGCGTGCAACGCGATCGGCATCGACCTGCTGATCCAGTTCGCGCAGGCGCGTGTACGCATCGGCAAGTTCCACATGACGTAACCCATGCGTCATACGCAACAAGCCGCTGAGTTCCTCAGAGAATGGTGGCCGATCCGGTGCGGCGATCACGAGGCGGCCCTGGTCCCACGCGGTAGCGATGGCAACATTGGCGAGTG
>JAYWHS010000258.1:0-5027 GCA_043777635.1 Kofleriaceae bacterium
GTAGTTTAATCGGAACTGGCACGAAAGATGAAATAGCCAAGTTACGATGAAAAAATCAACCTGGGCTTCAAGCACTGTCGCCGCTACAACTGTGAGCGACGGATTGCGTGCTTTACCGTCGCTGCCAGGCATTGACACAGGCTTGACCACGGCGGCAGTGCCGGCTGGTGCACCGGTTGCGTGGGCCCGTGGCAGCACACCCTGCATTGCACCGCCAAGCATCACGTCGCCTAGCCATTGTTCGGATTTGGCGACAGTGTTTCAACTCATCACAGACAGCGTGCTGGTCTGGAACAGCAGTGGCACAATTCTCGAAGCCAACCCACCGTGCGAACGAATGTTGGGCTACAGCCCCGACGGCTTACGCGGTGCAGCGATCGCCGATGTTGTTGGCGAAATCACCCACGGCCGAGCCCGGTTGCAGCGCGCCCACGGTGAGCGCCAAGATTGCGCGATCGAGTTGCGTTGCATCTCGCATCATGTCCACGGTGAGATTACGATTGCCGTAGTCCGGCCGCAGCAACCGAGCGCAACGCTCAATGCCGGGCATGGCATATCGCGGCATGTAGTCGAGCGTGTAACCGATGTTATTTTTCAAATTGATATTGCGGGTCGATGGGTGTTCGCCAACCAAGCGTGGTCCACCCTCACAGGCTGGCCGCTGTCGGACACCATTCATCATTCGTTCTATCGGACCATCGACGATCAAGATGTCCCCGTACTCAAAGAATGCATGAATGAACTGCTGCGGGGCGTCCGCCAACAAGCGCGGATTGCAGTGCGCGTCACCACGGCGGCGGGTGCTTCGACGTGGGTCGAATTGGCGTTGCGCACTGCGACCCTGGGCCGGCGCATCGAGGGCGTTGCAGGCACGATGACCGACATCACCTTAAAACGTGAGTTCGAAGAAGAACTGCGTACGGCGGCAAAACGAGCCGAGTCGGCACTCACTACCAAAGACATGTTCTTAGCCAACATGTCGCACGAAATCCGCACGCCCATGAACGCGGTAATTGCGCTCACTGGACTGTTACTAGAAACTTCACTCAACCACGAGCAGCGCGATTTCATCGAAACAATTCGAGCCAGCGGCGATACGCTGTTAACGCTTATCAATGAGATTTTGGACTTTTCAAAAGTTGAAAGCGACAACTTCGCACTTGAAGAAGCCGAATTTTCGATTGCTGAAGTTGTCGAAGGTGCGTTGGAGCTGGTGGCCACCTCACCCAAAGCGCTCCAGGTTGAACTCATGCTGCACATTGGCGCGGCCGTGCCCAAAAATATGGTGGGCGACGCGTGTCGGTTACGCCAGGTGTTGGTCAACCTCACTGCGAATGCACTTAAATTTACTGCGCAAGGCCATGTCTTGGTCGCGGTTGATACCCGCTTGGTCGCTGGTGTCACCATGTTGCGGGTGGAGGTTTCGGATACCGGGATTGGCATTCCAGCCCACCGCGCCAACCAGTTGTTCACGCCGTTTACCCAAGTCGACCCGTCGACAACGCGACAATTTGGTGGCACCGGGTTGGGCTTGGCAATTTGTCGCAAACTCATCACTTGGATGAAAGGCACAATCGATTTCACCAGCGTTGCTGGGGAGGGCACCACGTTCTTTTTTGAAGTGCCATTAACCTGCGTTAGCCAAGCATCTTTGATGCAAGCGGAAAGTGCGCGCGGTCCGTGTGCTGAGTTGACGGCTGGCGACTTGTTAGATGACGGTCGCACACAACTGCCCGGCCAGGCCGATCTACAAGCGATACTGCGGCCATTGATGGGCGTGGCGGTCCGCGTGGTCCATCCCTACGGGCCGGGACACCAACACATCGCTGGCATGTTGACGCAGGCTGGCGCTAACCTTACTAGCCCCATCGTCGACGTGCTTGTCGTGGATGAACTCGCTGCAAATTTGGAGAACTTGGTATGTCGGCCTCATCAACCGACGGTGCTGATGGTCGCCAAGGCTCGGCGCTCGGTTTGGCATCCTGTAGTCGCCAAAGCCAAACTGCATGGCAACAATGTGGTGATTGTCTCCAAGCCGGTGCGCACCGCGCACTTGGTGGCCGCGGTTGGTTCGTGGTTTGCCGATTCGCAGCAGGCTGCGCCATTTACCGAAAGCAATAGCGCTATCTCGCAACCGCTCGATTTAGCTTGGATGCGGGTGTTGGTTGCTGAGGACAACGTGGTAAATCAAAAAGTTGCGATCGCATTGCTGAGTAAATATGGGTGCAAGCCCGACGTGGTGAGCAACGGCGTTGAAGCGTTAGTTGCCTTGGAGCAGAAAAGTTATGATGTCATTTTTCTCGACGTGCAAATGCCTGAGATGGACGGGCTGGAAGCCGCGCGCCGGATTGTGGCCAAATATCCAACTGCGAGCCGGCCGATCCTAATTTCGATGACGGCGAACGTTTCGCCAGCCGATCGTGATGATTGCGCGCGCGCCGGCTGCGAGCTGTATGTTGCCAAGCCGGTTAAAGTTAGCGAGTTGAAAGCTGCATTGCAGGCGGCCCAGGTGCGGTTGTCGCAACGTCATGCTGCAGCGCGACCACCCGCGCCCAACGCACGGCTGGCGGACCTGGCTCAGGATGTCGGTGATGATCTAGTTTTGCAAATCGTCGCGCACTTCATCGACGACGCACCTGCACGGATCGCTAAAATCGAAGATGCGGTCTTAGGTTGCGCCTTCACAGAAATTTCGCGCGCGGCCCACGGGTTACGGTCGTCGGCATTAAATATTGGATTGCGCGATGTCGCCGAGTCCTGTTTGCTTTTGGAGAAATCTTCATCGACAACCAGCATTGACGTGCTGCTGGCGCACCTCGCACAGATTCATGCTCATCTGCGCATCGCCCTCGATGAGTTGCAACGTTTTGCCAGCGCGGCAGCGTAGCCGGGAAGTCGCTCAACAGTTCCGTTTGATTCATCGCGACGACGGCCCACCTGGGCCGATTTTCATTTTCGGCTGACGTTCGCTTTTTTGCGGTACCCGTGAGTGCGGCTGAATTGCGCGCTGCGCGAGGTTTCATAATGAATCGGTTCCACCGCATTTGGTACAAATCACCGGTTTGAAACACCGCTGCGGCCGTTAGATTGCCTGCTAGCGCGTAGCAAGCCCCGACGCAGCGATTGCCTGCATCGTGAGCTTGGCCCGGCGACTGCAATTACCCTTGGTATGCGCGTCCAACTACTAACAGCATGTTCCTTGTTGATCGCGGCTTGCACGTTGTCGACCGAAGCAGAAGACGATGTTGCCACCAACGTTGATGATGCGGATCTTGAGGTCGTTGGCGGCAATGCTCAACGGCTGCCCGCTGCGGCAACGGTGACACTTACGGTGTTGCGCAACACGATGTTTCCGCCGACCCCTGACGCCAACTACCAAGCCATGTCGAAATCGGATGTGGCGGTTTTTGAGCAAGTGATCGCTACATTGTGGCGGGGCGTAACCGTTGAAAATTATCCTGTGCTCGCGCTGTCATGCGCGCGGCTTGGTTTTGAATTGAAACACCTGATGGTTAATTCTGTTGAGCTTTGGTTGCTGCGCGAAGACGCCACGCACCGTCGGGGTCGAGGCGTGTATCTGTTTCGTGCGGGGCAACCAGCGGTGCGCAGTATCTTGCTCGAAGCGCCGCATGTGTATTTTGATATTGGCACTGGCGCGATCGCGGTCGCGGCTTTTTTGGCTGATCCAGTCGGCCGGGAGCACGCGCTGTTCGGCAATAGTTCGCATCGTTACCAAGGCAGTGCCAGTGCGTCGAGCGGCGCCAACCCTGCGGATCCAGCGCACAACCAATCGCATCCCATGCATGTCGCGACCATCGCGGTACTAAAAACGTCTGCCGTTACCGTGGTGCAACTACATGGTTTTGGTGCAAGTCCAACGATCCCCACTTCGTTTGCGGCCATCGTCAGTGCCGGCGTCGCGGCCGGTTCAACGGACACGTCGACAAGGGTTGCCAGTTCGATGGCCGCGGTTTTAACGGGTACCACCGCGCGCTATCCCGAGCAGACCGCTGCGATGGGCGCTACCACAAACGTGCAAGGTCAGTATGCTCGCAGTGTCGGCATGACGTTTGTCAGCATCGAAATGTCGTATCCTATACGCACCGAATTGGCGGCTGATCCAGTCGCTGCCGCCCGGTTAGGCGTCGCCATCGCGGCTGCGATTCCCAATTGAATCACTCGCAAGCAAGCGCTTGGAAAATGCCCGTTGTTATGCCATAACCTGTGCCAGTTAGAAGTAGTAGCAACAAAAACGCATAGTTAGACGCATGGTTCGCGCTGGTTTGATCGTTCTTTCGAGTTCCGAGACGCTTCATTGCACGTCGGAGTTGGACAGAGGGACCAGGCCGCAGATCACCTTGCGATGGCTGTGCACCACAGGTTACGCAAGGAAAACAGGAATATGGCTTACATAAAAGAGTCCGTCATGGTTGGCGGCAAAGAGATCAGCATTGAAACTGGCAAGTGGGCAAAACAAGCCAGCGGCTCGGTGGTTGTGCGCTGTGGCGACACCATGGTGTTGGTAACGGCGGCCGGTTCTAGTGGCCCGCGCGATATCGACTTCATGCCGCTAAGCTGCGAGTACCAAGAAAAATTCTATTCGTCGGGTAAAATTCCAGGCAGCTTCTTTCGTCGCGAAGGTCGCACCACCAACGACGAAATCTTAGTTTGCCGGCTGATGGATCGCCCAGTGCGCCCGTTGTTCCCAAAAGGCTGGTTCATCGATACCCAAATCATCGCCAACGTCGTGTCGTTTGACAAAGTCAACGCTGGCGACGTGCTGGCCATGACCGGCGCTTCAGCAGCGCTGCACTTGTCAGATTTGGTGTGGGATGGTCCACTCGCAGCCGTGCGCGTCGGTCGCATCGACGGCCAATTCGTCGTCAACCCAACGTTTGCTGAGCGCGAAAAATCCGACATGGAAATCATCGTGTCGTGCAGCAAAGACGCGATCATGATGGTTGAAGGCCAAATGTCGGAATTGCAAGAAGACACCGTCATCGACGCGTTGTTGTTTGCATTCGACG
>JAYWHS010000259.1:0-1517 GCA_043777635.1 Kofleriaceae bacterium
GATCAAAGAACTCGAGGATTTCGCCACTCTTTTTGTCGGCGATGAACAGGCCATCTTTGGCCAACGTGAATAGTACGATGTCAGGATCACCGCTTGGCAACAGCGGCGCTGCCGGCTCGCCACCACCCGAGGTTCCGACCCGCCACAACACATTGCCTGCCAAATCAAGTTTGTAGTTGCCGAGTTCAGCGACACTCACGTAGAGCGCTTTACCGTCGGTGGCTAACCCGCCAACGTTGCCAGAAAGTGTTGGCATGGCAACATCCCACAATGGAGTTCGCCATTTGACCAAACCGGTGGTTTTATCGATGGAGTACACACCGCCCGAGGCCGAGGTCGCGTAGAGGGTATCGCCCAGCACGCGTGGGGTTGCATCCACATCATAAAATTGATCAGCTTCGGCTTTGAGCGAGGTCAACCAAGCGACGGTGCCGGTGTCGCGACGCAAGGCGACCAAGTTGCCGTTGGAAAAACCGGTGTAAAGCAAATCACCATCCACCGTGATGCCGGCATGCCCGCGCAACACCGTGGCATCTGGCGTCTCGGTTTTGTACTGCCACTTGAACGTGCCTTTGAGCGCATCGAGTGCAATGACCTGGTCACCTTCGTTGGCGAAAATTACGTTTTCGCCGGTGATGACCGGCGGCTGGTCAACTGCGCCGCGCGACACATAACGCCAACGTTCGACACCTGTGTTCGCTTCTAAACAGATGAGCAACCCATCACTCGTGCCGACATACAACAGCCCACGATCAATCGCGGCGGGCGCACCGACCGGGCCAAGTTGCTTGCGCCAACGAATCGCTCCGTTGGCAGCGCGCAACGCCACGAACTGGCCACCGGCCGAGCCGACAAAGACGGTGTCGCCAGAAACCAACGGCGCAGCAAATTCTTGGGGAGCAATTTCCGATTGCCGATCAGCCGAAATCCATTTCCACTTTAGCGATAGTCGCGCTTCGCCCAACGGGTCGCGTGGCACCGCACGCATTGGATCGGCGCGCTTGATGTCAACAGGATGACAAGCGGTTAGCCCAGCGACCACGCCACCGCCCACCACCAGCGCGAGCGAAAATGAAACCCGTGTTGCTAACCCAGATGCAAGGGTCGCGATCATCGCGGTGCGACTCACATCTGCCCCGCCGCGCTTAACGCGGACAACCGATCTTCAATCAAACCTTCGAGCCCCGTGTCTTTGGCCAGGGTCTTGGCCTTTTCAAAACCAGCTTTGGCTTCGGCGGTCTTGCCAAGCAAAGCCAGCATGCGGGCTTCGTGATACAGGCCGTACACGCGGCGCGGGCCTTGTTCGTTAGGCTGAATCGCGCGGAACGCAGCGAGGGCATCTTCAAAACCTTTTTGTTTAGCCGATGCATCCGGCAATGCTTGGGCTTTCGCTTCCAAACTCATGCCAACACCTTCGCGCGCCAGTACGCCGTCGATGCCAGCAAGCGCGCTAGCTTTTTGATACGCCGTCAAAGCTTCGTCGTACTTGCCAGCTTCAAACAACATTGATGCGGTCA
>JAYWHS010000260.1:0-5024 GCA_043777635.1 Kofleriaceae bacterium
GTTGGCTTTTTGGCCAAACTATCGAGCACGGCTGCTGCGCGTTCGACGCGGTTGCTGTAGCCAGGCTCAGCTGGATCAGGCGTTGCACCTTCGGCACGCACCGGCTGACTAGCAACGAACAGTGTCGCTGCCAATTTTTCGGTTTCTTTGGCGCGCTTGGTTTCGCTGCGCCACCGAAGGATGAAAATGACAGCCAGCACGGCCAGCACAGCGACGGCGACCACCACAATTTTTTTCATGTGGGGGATCAAGCGATCAAGAAACGACTCACCACCCAAATTGACGGGCGAGACAGGAGTGACGGGAGTTTTTGCTACGGTTGGTTGGGCCACGGGTTCCTCGATTGTCGACGGCGAGCGGTGTAACATTTGGCTACCCCCCGGTCAATTCACAGCGGGCGCAACCCGGATTTGACCCTGGATGAGCCACGATGGTTGCCTGTGACCCGTCCAATCGTGACAGCCCACTGCCCGGCCGCCACGAATCGACAACGATGCCATGAGGTTGACGAAGCACCTGCCGCGACAGTTGCTTGTCGGCGCTGGGTGAGCGATGTTTGCGCGGTGAGATTGGCAACCGTGTTGGTCCCGTTTGGCCTCGCTGCGATCGCGAGCCAAGCCCACGCTGAAACCGAACAAGCGGTCAGCGTTGGCGTGAGTTACGCCACCTATGCTGCGTTGGGTAAAGCCATGGGCAACATGCCGCCCCCGACGATTACCCCGACGGCCGGGGCCGGCCTGCGGGTGGGCTACGAACGGGCGCTATCCCAAGAACTGTCGATGCGTGGCGCAGTTTCAGGTGCCGGCTTCATCGGTGGTGGCACCGCGTATTATGGTGAAGCGGCCTTCGGGGTAACCTTTCGCTTTGATGTGCTCAAATACGTGCCGTACGCGTTTGCCGAGATCGGCCTGCTACAACGCGGCGGTGGACCGCTGTCACCCGGCCTCGACCCAGTCTTATGCCTAGGTGGCGGCTTGGATGTACTCGCCAGCCGCAGCCGGAGTTGGGGGGTCGAAGCGCAATTGTCGTCGTTTGGCGGCTCAACAACAGTGTTTACAATAGGTATACGCGGAACGCATCGCTGGGGTTTTTTCTAACTTGCCGCAGCTTGACGACTGAACGTACGTTCCGTACGGTGTGGAGCAATGGCACGTACGAGTAGTCCCATCGGTCCTGGTCCCAAAGCCGCCTTACGCGAACCCGATTCGATCGTAATCGAAGGCGCGCGCGAACATAACTTGCAAGTTGATTACTTGGAGTTGCCCAAGCATCAACTGGTGGTGATTACCGGCCCGTCGGGCTCGGGCAAATCGAGCTTAGCGTTCGACACCTTATACGCTGAAGGTCAGCGCCGTTATGTTGAGTCACTGTCAGCCTACGCTCGACAATTTCTTGGCCAAATGGAAAAGCCCAAGTACGAGCGGATTCGTGGCTTGTCGCCGACAATCGCAATCCAACAAAAAACTGCGTCGTCGAATCCACGCTCGACGGTCGGCACCATCACCGAGATCTACGACTATCTGCGGGTGTTGTATGCCCGGGTCGGCGAACAACGCTGTCACAAATGCGGCGGTGCAGTGAGCGCTCGAACTGCGTCGGAGATCGTCGAAGAACTAGCTGCGCTGCCCGAAAAAACCCAGCTTACCGTGCTGGCACCGAAAGCTGAAAACCGCAAAGGCGAGTTTCGCGAATTGATCATAGACGCCCGCAAAGCCGGGTTTGCACGCATTCGCATCGACGGCATGGTGGTGCGGCTCGAAGACGTGGAAGCGCTCGACAAACAAAAAAAGCACACGATCGAAATCGTGATCGATCGCCTGACTATCGCCAAAAGCGATCGCGGCCGCCTGACGGATTCGGTGGAAACTGCGTTGCGCGAAGGCAAAGGCAAACTCATGGTCGATGTGGCCGGCGAGCGTGCGCCACGCATGTTTTCCGAGGACAACTCATGCGCGACGTGCGGCATTGGATTTCCTGAACTGTCACCGCAATCGTTTTCATTCAACTCGCCGCTGGGCATGTGCGAAGCCTGCAACGGCTTGGGCGAACGCATGTCAGCGGATCCTGAGCTGGTGATTCCGGATCACACCAAGAGCATTCACGACGGGGCAGTAGCGGTATGGGGCGATTCGGTCGCCAAAGAATCAGGCTGGACCGCCAACATTGTTAACGCGTTGGCGAAATCGTTTAAGATCGACCTGACCAAGCCATGGAATAAGCTGCCGCAAAAACAACGCGACGTTTTACTCAACGGCGCCGGCGATACCCGCGTTGCGGTGGCATGGGAAGGCCGGCACTCGACCGGCGAATGGGCGATGCGGTTCGAAGGAATTTTAGCGCAACTTGAGCGCCGCCATCGCGAAAGCACGTCGGAGCGGGCCCGCGCCCACTACGAAACATTTTTCCGTGCAGTCGCCTGCGCCACCTGTCACGGCACTCGTTTGCGCCCAGAATCTCGCGCTGTCGTGGTTGGTGATGTTGGGGTGGTCGAAGTTACCGGCATGACGGTGCGCGCAGCGGCAGAATTTGTTGGAGCATTAAAACTCACTGGTGCCCGCGCGCAGATCGCCACCGAAGTACTTAAGGAGATTCGCAATCGGTTGGCATTCCTGCTCGACGTTGGGCTTGACTATTTGACGCTCAATCGAGGAGCTGGCACGTTGTCGGGCGGCGAAGCGCAGCGTATTCGCTTGGCATCGCAGCTTGGTTCGGAATTATCAGGCGTGCTGTATGTGCTCGATGAACCATCGATCGGTTTGCATCAACGCGACAATGACCGGTTGATCAAAACCCTGCATCGCTTGCGCGACTTGGGCAATACGGTACTGGTGGTCGAACACGACGAAGCGACCATTGAAGCCGCCGATTGGGTGGTCGATTTTGGCCCCGGCGCGGGTCGGCACGGCGGCAAAGTGATTGCGGCAGGTACGCCGGCACAAGTAAAAGCCAATGCCAAATCGCTGACCGGTCGATTTATGTCCGGCGCCGAACGCATCGAAGTGCCGGTGACTCGGCGCGAACCGCGCGGCTATATTGAACTCACGGGAGCAACCGAACACAACCTACGCAATGTCGATGTCAAAATTCCGTTGGGGGTCATGGTGGCGGTGACTGGAGTTTCGGGTGCCGGCAAATCGTCGCTGATCAATGCAACGCTGTTCCCTGCCCTCAATCGTGCGTTGCATAAAAGCTTGGATCGCGTCGGACCGCACAAAACGTTAACCGGCCTTGGACAAATCGACAAAGTGATCGTGATCGATCAGAAACCGATTGGCCGGACGCCGCGTTCCAACGCAGCGACGTACACCAAGGCGTTCGACTTAATCCGCGAACTGTTTGCCCAGATTCCGCAGTCGCGAACCTACGGTTACGCAGCGGGGCGGTTTTCGTTCAACGTATCGGCCAAACAAGGCGGCGGTCGCTGCGAAGCTTGCGAAGGCGCGGGCATGCGTGAAGTTGAAATGCATTTTTTGCCAAATGTTTTCGTGACGTGCGAAGTATGCAAAGGCAAGCGTTATAACGATGCGACGCTGCGAGTGACGTACAAAGACAAAAACATCGCGCAGATTCTCGATACGCCGATCGATGAAGCGTTGGAGATGTTTAAACACCACAAACAACTGGGGCGCATCATGCAAACCATGGTTGATGTCGGGTTGGGCTACTTGTCGCTGGGGCAACCGGCGACAACGCTTTCGGGTGGTGAAGCGCAACGGGTAAAATTGGCGCGTGAGCTTGCGCGCGTACAAACCGGCCGCACGTTGTATCTACTCGACGAGCCGACCACCGGGTTGCATTTTGGTGACGTGCAAAAATTGCTCGAAGTGCTGGGCCGATTGGTCGCCGGTGGCAATAGCGTGCTGGTGATTGAGCACAACCTCGACGTGATCAAAACCGCTGACTGGATCATCGACCTCGGTCCAGAAGGCGGTGCCGGCGGTGGTGAAATCATTGCCTGCGGTACGCCTGAGCAGGTTGCCGCCGTAAGCAAAAGCTTCACCGGACAATTTCTGAAACCGTTACTCGACCGCGACCGCAGCCGTGCAGTGGAGCGCAATAAGAAACCGGGCCGCAGCGGTGCACGCAGCAATGCTGCATCGATTCCCGGTGCCGATCTTGAAGCGTAGCCTGTCCTAGCTGTTTGCTGGCCGGATATTTTCGGACAACGAAACCCACCTTCTCGTTCGCTGTCCGCAAACCGGACGATGCAGGGGCCGACAGCAACGCAAACTTTGACGTTGAAAAAACAGGGCATCACGGGCGCGGCAAAAACTGCGGCCACTGGAGTTACGTTATCGACGAGGATTCAATGAATGACAACGAAACCACACCAGTGACAAGGTTGCCTATAGATCACGGCGGCGTGCCCGTGGCGCTCACAATATTCGACTTGCCAATCCATGAAATCGCGATTGCTTTACGATAACTTGGCTTGCCCTCGGCGGCTTGGCGTGGCGGTCTTTACGGTCGCTTCTGCGGCAGCGGCGTTGCCTTTGGCGCAGCTTTCAATGCGGGCGCGGCGACTGGCGTCGGTGGTACTGAGGACGGATCGATCATTACTTTTTGACGCAAACAAAACGAAAGCAGCTGGTCCTGTTTGGCGCGTGGAATGAATTTGAACCAGTAGCGTGCCTTGTCGGCATTCGTACTCGCGCATGCAGCCATCCCGGCGATCATGCTCATGTTGTTTTTGCCGTTACATTTCATCGCTGCTTCGGCTTGTTTCAATGCCGTCGCAAAGGCGCCGTCCGTGAACGCCGTTTTTGCGGCATCTTCAAATTCCTTGCATTCGAGCGCAAGCGCCTGTGTAACCGTTGCGGGCTTGGGCTTGGGCTTGGGCGGAGTAATGCCTTTGCCGCCTGCCAATGCAGATAGCGGTGCAACCATGCAAAGTGCACAAACTATCGCGCCTACTTTCAAGAGCGTCTCGCTGGTCATTGTTCACGTTATCAGTGCATCAGTACAATAAACACCAAAAGCGACAACCGGTCATAGGCTCCACGCCTACACGCCCAACGGTGTGC
>JAYWHS010000261.1:0-5013 GCA_043777635.1 Kofleriaceae bacterium
GCTCGGCCGGCTAACAAGATATACAAACCATCAGGCTTGGCATTTGCCGTGACGATGCGGCTGCCTTGGTCGATTTCAAGAAACCTAAATCGAGCCACCAACGAGGTGCGCTCAGCTGCATCAAACGGTCGGAAGATCGGACTAGTGCGGGTCCAACGATCGACCAACCGTTCGCGGACAAATCGCAACAGCGCGCGCAAGACATCGGGATGGGTTTGCAACAAAAACGCTAACGTGTCGCGGCCAATCCGCAACAGATCACATCCCGTGACCGCCGATACCGTGGCGGTGCGCGGGGTGTCGGTAATCAAGGCCACTTCGCCAAAGAACGACCCCGCCGCAAGGCGTTGCATCTCGACCCGAGGCGGACCTTCGGTGGCCACCGATACTTCACCTTCGGCCACAATATAAAGGGCATCGCCGGCATCACCTTCGGTGAACAACACTTCGCCGGCTTCCAACGTGACCAACTGCAACCGCGAAATTAAGGTTTCAATCGCATCGGCCTCCATCGCTGCGAACAATGGCGTCGCTGCTAGCGCGCGGCGTGCCGCTTCACTCACCCGTTTCGGGGCTGGCAGTGGAATCTCTTCGATATCGGCTAAATCAAGTTCTTCCGCTTCTTCGACGTCGGCCGAATCCAATTCAACATCATCTTCACCGTTGCTCACCGAAATCACGACTTCATCGTCACTGTAGCGCGGCAGGCTGGCGTAGGAATCACCAAGCGGAATCAGCATGATGCCCGGCGACGAACCATCGTCGCGCATCTCGCGCGCACCCGGCACGACATCGCGCAAGGTCACGGTTTCGAGCCCCATGCCATGGGTCAAGGTAATCGGCTTGGACCGGGTCCGTGCCACATTGGGCCGCGCTGGTGCTACCGTCGGCGGCGTGAGCGTGATCTTCGGTTCGCGCGGGATTGGAATACCGGCACCGACCAACGTCAATTCAGCGGCATCACTTTGGTCGACCATCCCAACCGATTCAGCACGAATGCGCGCCACCGACGGATTGGCGTGGAGCGACGGATGACTATCCGACAATGCGCCGATTCGACTTTTACCGGTCACATGCGCAGTGTTCATCTCAGCGAGCCGACGCTGGGTGCTGAGGTGATTTGGATTGATTTGTAAAATCAACTTGCACACCGCAATCGCTTGCACCAAAAAACCATTGTTGGCGTAGCGGTCAGCGGCACGCTCGTAACTGGCGACGGCCTCGGCAGATTTGCCAAGCTTGCGATAGGTTTCAGCCATGCGTTTTGGCCACTGCGCATCGGCAGACTCAATACGCTCAAGCTCTGCATAAAGCTCAAGCGCACGTTTGTATTTGCCACCAGCATTTGCAGCCGTAGCTTCGTCGCGCAGTTGCCGAGGGTCTTTTGCCATGAGCCCGATGACTATACCAAGGGTCGGGGCACAATGCAGGCTAGCAATTACCAGTGTTTTGCGTATTCCGCTGCGACCCGCTTGCCCCAGGGGCCAGCCGCGCGCTGCACGCCATCGATTTCGACTACGGGACAAACTCCGATCATGGCGTTGGTTGCGAACCACTCATCTGCACCGACAAATTCGGCAATCGAAACTGCGACTTCCCGCACATGTAGCCCAATCGATTGTGCTTGTGCCACGACGATCTGCCGTACTACCCCTGGCACAATGCCGGGCACCGGCGCGGTCGTTAGCACATCACCATGCACCGCAAACAGATTCACCGCCGCACCCTCGGCGACGAGGCCTTGCCAATCGCAGCGAATCGCTTCGTCCGCGCCGGCGGCCAACGCCTGTTGCTTGGCTAACAGTGAATCGAGATACGCCAACGTTTTCATGGCTGGCTCATGACGTCGCGGCAGTGGCAAATCAACCAATGCAAGGCGCAAAAAAGATGGCGGTGGCACCGCCGCACTGGCCCACACAAACCAATGTCCAGCGCTTGCAAGGGCCGGTGCATCGGCCCAGCCAGCGATCCCCCTGGTACATGTCCACTTAATACGCAGATCTCCTGTAGCGGCCACACGTCGCGCAGCGGCAACGACCAACGTTGTCGCTTTCAAGATTTCATCGGCGGTGGGCACTGGTAATTGTAACCGCGCCGCGCTCGCCATAAGCCGGTCCACATGCAACTCAGGGTGCCGCAGCTGCGAGCCCACCACACGCAACGATTCGAACAAGCCATCGCCAAAGGCGGCCCCACGATCCAACGGCGAAAGCCCGGCGCTGGCCGCATCGCGCAATTCACCGTCCATAGCCAACGCCAAAGGCAACATCGGTGCGATTGTAGCATTTTCGTTGGCGCTGCTGCGTTGCGCGGTGCCACCGCCTGCCCTATCGTGGCCCCATGGCTAAGGCCCTTATCGTCGTGCCGACATACAACGAGCTTGGCAACGTTGAAATCATCGCGCAACGTTTTCTCGATGGCTTACCGGGGGTCGAGTTGCTTTTCGTTGATGACAACTCACCCGACGGGACCGGCCAACTGCTCGACAAAATTGCCGCCGGCGAGCCGCGCATTCATGTAATGCATCGAGCAGGCAAACTTGGCCTTGGCACCGCGTATGTCCAAGGCTTCACCTGGGGCATGGAACGTGGGTTTGAGTACCTGTTCGAAATGGATGCCGACGGCAGCCACGATCCAAAATATTTGCCAACGATGCTGGCCTTGGCCGAAGACGGCGCCGATGTGGTGGTGGGATCACGCTACGTACCCGGCGGTGGCACGGTGAATTGGGGCATTGGTCGCAAAATTATTTCGCGTGGTGGTGGCTTGTACGCTCGCACCGTGCTGGGCGTTGACACCCGTGACTTGACGGCCGGCTTCATGTGCTGGCGCCGCACCGCTCTCGAAGCGATCAATTTGGCGTCGGTCACCTCCAACGGTTACAGCTTTCAAATTGAAATGAAGTATCGCGCAATCAACCAAGGTTTGCGGCTCGTTGAAACGCCCATCGTTTTTGAAGACCGGCGGGTCGGACAGTCCAAGATGTCGAAGGCGATCTTCGTCGAAGCGATGGCCAAAGTTTGGAAACTACGGGCACTACGACGCCGCTAGGTAGCGCCAGCGCTGCGATCGCCGCGACGCACGGTTCAACGAGACATCCGCTGTAATCTAGCCGCCACCGACCACACGCGATCAACAACGTCGCAGCGCGGCTCGACCAACGTCATGGTGACTTGTTCACGGCGCATCTCAAGCCGATCACCTTGTGAGGTGTAGCGATATTCCACGCGCGCGCTGGCGCGACAACTGACGTCGCTTGGGCGTCGGGGATCGCGATATTCTTGGTCAGCTGCAAACACTACGGAGGTAGTATCGCCTGGCTCAAAGCCAAACCGACGTGGCGGTGTATTGGAGGAGGCCACCATCACGTCGTCGTTCACTCGACTCAAGGTCAGGACCTCGCCGGTCGCAGTCGTCCAAACGCCAGCAAACCCATCAACACGCGCCAGGGTAACCGACAACATGGTAGCGGGATCGCCGGCCCGCCCAGCACGGCCGCGCACGGTTTGCGAAACATAGCCTGGCTTGACCACATCAAGCTCGATGGTTTCACCTTGCCGGCCAGTCAGGCTCATCGGCGCGCGTCCGACGGCAGCACCATTGCGATACAAATTCGCACCGGTCGGCGACACCACAACGTCTACGCCAAACCGAACGGGTTGCCCTTGACTGGCCGCGCCCGGGGCCGGCTGGGGGCTGCGGAACAGGACAAAACCGCCAACCAGAACCGCAGCAACGCAGCATCCGCCTACGACTTTGATCAGCCGTGCCACCGGCTGCGGCCCCACCTCGTGCAGCCAAGTAGCAGCGGTGCGTACCGCTGGAATCTCAGCGGTTTGATAGGCCGGCAGATCGTCTGGATGCGCCATGGGGTCGATGCATTGACAGCGCCACTGCTAGAAAGTTCCGTCGAAATGACATTGCCGCAGGGAAACTGATTATCATCGCGCCTGCGTGTCGGAAACGTTGGGAAATACACTCAGTATTGGGCCGGGCCCAAGCGCTGGCAACCAACTGCCGGCTGAGCCCGTACTGTTGCTGGCGTTGGAGTGCGGTCGCCCGCGCGCCGGCTCGATCCGAATTCGCCTCAGCAGTTTGGCCGCCGTTAGCGTGGGTCGAGGCAGCGAACGCAGTGCCGCGCGTGATGGTACCAACGTAACCGTCAAAGTGCCCGACAAATGGATGTCGTCACAGCATGCACGCTTCGAGTCATCATTCGGCCGGTGGATGCTGGTCGATACCGATTCAAAAAATGGTTGCGCAGTCGATGGGCATTCAACCAAACGCGCGGTGCTCACCGACGGTGCCCTCATTGAACTGGGTCACACCATGTTCGTGTACTACGAAAAATTCGAAATCGCAGCCGATGCACCGATTTGTACGGAAGTAACGCCGACTGAACTACCGGCAACGCTATCGTTGCTCACCTCGTGGCAAACCGAACTCGCGCGGATCAAACAGGTGGCAGCGTCGGAGATTCCGATTTTGGTTGAAGGTGAAAGCGGCGTCGGCAAAGAGATCATCGCGCGGGCGATTCACACCATGTCGGGCCGCAAAGGCGCCTTCGTCGCCGTGAATTGCGGCGCATTGCCTGAACACCTGATCGAAAGTGAACTTTTTGGTCATCGCCGGGGCGCGTTCTCGGGTGCCGTAGCGGACCATGAAGGCCTCATCCGTGCAGCCGATGGCGGCACGTTGTTTCTCGATGAAATCGGCGATTTGCCGTCGGGCTCGCAGGCCTCGTTGCTACGGGTACTTCAGGAACGCGAGGTGATGCCGGTCGGTGGCACGCGCGCGGTTGCGGTTGATTTGCGTGTGGTTGCCGCCACCCATCGCGACCTTGATGACATGGTGGCCAACGCTGGTTTCCGTCACGATTTATTCGCACGTTTGGCTGGTTTTCGCGTCGAAGTGCCGACGCTGAACGAACGAAAAGTTGATCTTGGACTGCTCATCGGTGCGCTGTCCACCAAGATTTTCCCAGCCGGCCATCCGGGCTACGAAGTTGATGCC
>JAYWHS010000262.1:0-18683 GCA_043777635.1 Kofleriaceae bacterium
CTTTTCAATCTCGTCTGCGTTGTGATCCTCGATTCGCGCTACTAACCCATTATGGGCTTGGCGAATATCGGCAGGCAAAGCACCGCGCAAATGCGCATTTGCAAACGCGAAGTATGAGCGCGGATCATCGTCGAAACTACCGACTTCATTGCAGCGTGGGCAGGTTGCGCTAGCCGGCGCAGCGCTGGCAATTTCGGCTGCATCACGTTCACAATCAAACAAGCGCTCATAACCAGCGCCGCAGCTGTCACATAGATACGGTGCAAAAAACGATACGACTCGCGCACCTCCGTCAAATTTACGAATCATCGTGAGTTGATTCACGATCGACTCGGAACACCGCATAAAAAAGCATTCGGAGATGCGGTCGGCAGCAGCGAACATAGCAAGCCACTCACGCACACCAAATGAGGTAACCCGATCGACGTCAGCGAGATCAAACACCACACGCCCGGACAAAGTTTGGCCCAACGGCGCACCCCGAAAGGCCTCGGTCAACCGACCAGAAAGCCCAACGATTTTGAGCCCGTCTTGGTCGGTTGTGCGGATTTGCAATTCGGTACCGCCGGCGCGGGGAATGCGCACGATGGGCCCCAACGGCAAACCTTCAACGGCGGTGACATCAGGATCAACTTTTGCAAACGCGGTCGATCGTGCCGCTGGCGCCGTGATTGCAACCGCCACCGGCGCACTGGCGCTTGATGACGTTGGGATCGTGATCGGTATGGAAGGTCGACTTGCCCGAACCGCAGCGATCGACGTAGGCAGCGGGGGCGGCGGCGCACCACCTGCGCGCACACCGACCGAAGCAACCGCGCTGCGACCATGCACACCCGCAACCAACGGCGTTTCAGTTTCGGCAAACATCGTCACCGTCATGGTTTGGTTGTGCAAGTCGCACTTGCCAATGCCGTACGGACTAATTTCACCATACGAATAGAAACCGGTAATTTGAGCGTTCGGCGAGATAGCGTCGCGGACCGCTTCCACTTCTTCCTCGATCCGAGCGCCGAGCACCAACCGGCGGCCAACACAGGAAATCGCTACGACCAGTGAACTTTCGTCCGGGCCGCGGCCCTGGGTCGCAACTTCTGCCGCAATGCGCGCACCATCCACCAAGCGATCAAAATGGGCTCGCATCAACTGCACCAGATGCCCGGTCGGCACGTCACCGGCAAACGTCATCGAGTTGGCTTCATGATCCACCGCCAGCAATGTGCGCACCACAAACTTGTCGTCTTTGGCGTTGGCCCGTAGCGACAGCGGGAACAACAAGCCCGAGGCTGGCAAGTCTTTGGCTTTGTCACCTAAGTATTCTTTGTACAGCGCTAAAGCAGGCTTGTTGTCGAGCTCATACAACACGTTGCCTTCGGATCGGGTGACCACCCGTTCTGGGCCAAACTTGTCCCAGCCACCTTTTGAACCATGGGTCACATGAATGTAGTCGCCGTAGAAACCGACCGCAGCCACCACATTGGCTTGCACCCGCGTGCCGACGGCAACCCAGGTTCGCTTAAAATTTGCGCCATCGCCCGACAGCCCGCCGGTGACCACTACTTTGTCATCGACAACATCATTAATGCCTTGAATTAGCTTGGTCCCGTTAACGTTGAGGCCTTCACTGAGCACCATAACCGCACGCAGCCCGGGTTTTGCCGTGAGCCGCAGCGCCAAGGCTTTGCCGGCGCTGTAGCTATCGGCGATCGACGTGACATCGATCGACGCTAACTGCAAATCGGTCTTATCAAACCGGCTCACGGTTACCGCCAGCGAGTTGTCGCGCACGGCAGCCCCGTGAATTTCGCCTGCGGTCGAGCAACCGATCATGAGCGATCGCGGATACTGCCGCGCCAAGTCGGCCAGCACCCGTGGGTGATCCACGAACTCCGGCGAACCAAACGCCAGGATTAAGGTGCGTGGTGAGTCACTGGCAGGAAACGAGTCTTGGCTCCAGCGACGAGATTTCAAATCATACGAAAGCGAATCGGTATGCACATGGCCCCCAAAAAAGAAAGTCGGTTCTAGAGAATCGACAACACGACAAACGACATATCGTCGCTCGCTGGCTGGTTATCGCGAAACATATTCACAGCCGTGACAATTGCGTCGCGCACCGCAACCGCACCGCTAGCCGCCGCTCGCTGCGCCACAGCGCGCAACCGCTTTTCGGTAAACTGTTCACCTTGGCGATTTTCGGCTTCGACAATACCGTCGGTAAAGCACACCATCACGTCGCCAATTTCTGCTTGCACAGTAATCGGGGCGTAGTTTGAAACCGCTGCAGCGCCCAACGGCGAGCCTTCGGCGATCAGCGGATGGATTATCCCGCTGCGGATCAAGATTGGAAATGGGTGCCCGGCATTGGCCACCGTCAACGTCCGCGTCGCGGGCTCAAATACCGTTGCCACACATGTCATCATTAATTGTCGGCGCGCAACCCGAAACAGCGTTGCATTCATCAAGCCCAACAAGTCACCGGCCGAAATCTGACCTTGGGTAACTTCGATCGCTAAATCACACGCCGCTTTTGCCACACCGGTGATAATCGCGGCCGACGCACCATGCCCACTCACATCGCCGCTCATCGTCAACACGCGTTGATTGGCGAGGTCTTCAAATGTCCACCAATCGCCGCCGCACTCGGCGGCTGGTTCGCAATACCCAACCACGCGAATGCCGGCGCGTTCAATTTCCGAGTGGCCCGGCACCAACAACTGTTGCACCGCCCCCGCGACTTCAAGCTCTTTGCGTACCGAAGCGCGATCGCGGGCAGCACTTAGCACGGCCAACAATTGGTCCGCTAACCGGACCATATTGGTGCGAATGACGGAGACCTCATTGGTGTGATCGTTGATCCGTGAATCACGTAGGATGGTTTGCAACTGCGCTGCAAATCGGCTCTTGGCGGCGGCGACTTGGCTCGCACTGTTGGTGTCCTCATGCAGCAATTCACCAAAATGTCCCAACGCCTCACCGATCGCAGCAACCATGGCCAGCAAGCGATCGCGCTCGCCTTCGACCCGGCTACGCAAATGTTCGGCTTCGTTGCTCGACATTTCAAGCGTGCGGTTCATCAGTTCGCGATCTTGATTGCTGTGCAGGTAGTGTTCGTTCACCGCGCGGAGCAATGCTTCCCACTCGGTCGGCGTCTGCGGCCCAACTGCGGCAACAATACCGGCGCGTCGCAATTGACGTTGCAACAATGGATCTAGGGCAGCCGGTTCACCGAGCAATGACTTCACATCTGTCGACACGTGCGAGCACTATCTGGCCCACTCCAGCGTTTACCTACTCCCTTACGCCCCCTTTGGGTTTCCTCTAAATCCACAATGACATTAATGAGTTACTGTGGCAAATTTGAAACTGTGGTTCCGTTACTGCATCGCGTAGGCAACCCGCCGCCCAAATTTTTGGGGCGCGACGCAGAGTCAATAAGGCTTGTCGAACTGCTACGGCACGCAGCGCTCGCAGTGGTGAGCGGCCCGGTTGGCGTCGGTAAAGCAACACTGGTGCGCCATGTGGTGCATCGCAAATACAAAAGTCGGCTCGATCGCGCGTTGCAACTTGTCGTAGATCGCGACGCCTGCGAACACATCGAAACGTTGTTGATTACTACGCTGCGTGAGATTAGTAAAGCTGTACCGCTCGCAGCGGCGCAAACACATCCGACCCAAACCGCACTTGATTTGGGCGAAAATCTTGCAGGCGTGATTGTGCTTCATGTCGCTGAGCCAAGCCCGCATTTTTGGCGCTTCGCCGAAACCTTAGCGCAATTTGCGCGCGCCACGTTTTGGGTAATCGTCACGCCAGGTAATGTGCCAGCAACGTTGCTGCCACATCTAGTGACTGTTGGTCCGCTGCCACCCACCGTGCTCGACCAGCTTTGGAAAACCTGGCTGTCGGATCCAACCCATGTCGCCCATCGCGCTATTGCGGTCGCTGCGGCCAAGGGTTCACCGCAACGGTTGTGGGCGATTTGCCGGGCATTACACTGCGACCCGCAGCTACTTCAACATGAGGTAGTTGCGCTGCTCAACCATTTGCACCAGCCGGTGCCGCGCAGCGTGATTGTCGCGTTAGTAGCAGGGGCCGGGCCGGTACTCGATCAGCTCGTTGAGCTCGGCATCGTCCTGCAAACCCATGACCAAGTTATCGTGCTGGCCGAAGCGCGCACCGACGGAGAACCTGCGCTGGCCACGCTCATGGTCGAAAATGCCATCGCCTTACTTGAACGCACCGGCGACGCGGCGCTCCATGACGAAGCCATTGCGCTTGCACTGGAGCACGATTTCGATCGGCTTGCATTGGAGCTTTTAGTAGCTGGGTCAGCGCCAGCGCCAGGGTCACGCGCCACCCGCAAAATAGCTAAATCAAGCAATCCCCTGTTTGTTCCATGGCGGCTACGTGCCGCCAATGATCTTGGCGATAGCACCGTATTGCGCCGCATTGCTAAACCGCGCGATGGCCACGATCTGATTATGTGGGCCGAAGGCCAGGCTCGCGCCGGCACAATTGAACAAGCGATCGCCGAAGCCGACGCAGCCATCCCTCACGTATCCATCGAGCAAGCCGATGTGGCACGCCTGCTTGCCGCACGCATGCTGGGCACGCATGGCGATATCGCTACCGCACTACAACGCGTCGACGAAATTTCTACGCCGAGCCTACGCTTGCACTGCGCTGTACTGCGCGCCCGCTGTCTGTTGATGAGTGGTAAAGGCGAGCAAGCGCTGGCAGCTGCGTCCGAGGTTGGCCGCGAGTTATCGCGTATCACTGAGCCAGTTACGCTCGCCACCGCTGAGATTTGGTTACTACTCGCCGCCGTACATCATGACGCGGCGCAACTACCTGAATGCGAGCGTATTGTCGCGCGGCTTCGCGCTGCAACCAGTGCTGACATCACCCCGTTTTTCTATCGACGCGTGGCCTTGCTCGAAGCAGCGCTGCTCGCCGATCGTGGCCGAATCATTGATTGCGAAACAATGCTGACAAGCGTCGTCGATGCTAGCGCCGAGACCTCGTTACACCATCCGTTCGGAGTCTTGATTCGTAGTCAACTCGCACTTTTGCGCGGCGATACCGCGTTTGTATCAACGCAGGTCAGCGCGTTAGCTCGCGACAACCCAGGCTGGCTCGGCGCGTGGGCCAGCTGCCTCCTGGTTCGCGCCGCATTATTCGATGCGAGCATTGTCCCTGCCCGGCGGGTCAGCGCGTTGGCGTGGGATCACTGCAGCGATGTGCACCGGGCCCGTTTACAACTCCGAACCGCCGGCACAGCCGAGGTTTCTTCGACGGAGGTAGACGGCAACGAGTTACGCTTGGCGGTGCTGGCCTTGCGCTGGGAAGCCAGCATTATCACCGGCCATGGCGATGCCGTCGAGATCGCCCGCGCCGGCCTGGCCTTGGCCAAACGACTCGGCCTAAGCTTTGCGATTGCAGAAGCTGCGCTCGGCGAATGCGAAGCACTCAGCGCACGCGGCGATTTTGATGGACTACAACTCGCAGCGGCCCAACTTGTGACGATTGCAGCGCAGTTTGAATCACCGAGCTTTGGCAACGACGCTCGACTTTTTTTAGCCATCGCAGGCAATCGCCTACAAGAGTTGGAACACCTCGCCGTCGGCCGCGGCCCTTGCGCTCGTCGCGCGCAATACTTGCTGGGCGATTTGCAGCGCGCCGATTTTCTCGATCGCGCGGTATGTGCCCATCGCATACCGGCCAAACTTACAATGCCGTTGCCATCCGAATGGCGCGCAGGTTGGGGCATCGACCACGCCAAGTGTCGAGCCTGGCGCCGCGATGGCGTGGTAGTTGAGTTTCACACCCGCCCGCTGTTGTGGCGGTTACTGGAACTGCTGATCGCAGCGCAACCCGATGCCAGCAAAGAGCTATTGGTGGAACAAGTATGGGGCAACGTTTATCACCCGTTGTTTCATGACAAGCGTCTGCATAACGCAATCTACAAATTGCGAGCGCTGCTCGACGATGCCGACGCCGACCTTAGCCTAATCGTTACTACCGAGACCGGCTATCAAATCAATCGCGGGGTGCCGCTGCGCATTTATAGCGCACCGGTTGCAGCGCCCACAGCTCAGAACGGAATGTCGTCGTTATCAGTTGTGCCTGGACGATAGTCATCATCGCCACGAGGCACGTCTGCGCCATCGCGTGGATCGGCACCCATTCCGCCGCCCATGCCGCCTTGGGTGTTGCTACGGCCACCGCCGCTGCTGGCACCGCGACGGGCCCCACCACTGGACGCCCCAGCGCGGTTGGATTCAACTTTCCAAACATCGAGGCTGTTGAAGTATTTGGTCTCGCCTTTGGGGCTCTTCCACTCACGGCCGCGCAACGAAAAGTCGACGCGAACTTCAGCGCCAACTTCAAGACCGTCGAGCTGACCGCAGCGGTCGCCGGTAAGTTGAAACAACACAGTTTGCGGATACTTCGAGTTGTCCGCCATTTCGACGACAAACTCGCGTTTGGTGAAACGTTCCGACACTTGTTGGGTTGCAAAAATCGTATGCAAACGCCCGGTTACTTCGATGCCCATGGCCTGACCATATGTTGAATTTGCGCAATGTGGAGCCTCATCGCCACGTATTTCGTTGCCGATCGCGGCAACTGCAAAACTCGCTTGCGGCACGGGCAATTCGGTCAGTACCATGACGAATGAACGACCACGTCCCGCTGGCAATTCGCATCTTAGTCCTCGGTGGTATCGGCAATGTCATCCTGTCTTTTGTCCTGGGCTGGGTACTTTCCGCCAAACGCATGAAAGGCCCGATGGAACCGCATCGCTGGCTGCTGATTGCCCACGAAGTTTCGTTGCAAGAAGGCATGTTGCTGCTCGGGCTGGGTTTTGCAACCATGTTCGCGAAACTGTCAGCTACCACCGCCACAACGGGTGCGATTTTACTGGTCGCCGCATCGGTGTTTCAGGATTTCTCGGGGATCGTCAATTGGCTGCGACGGACCGGCGACCAATTCGCAGAACGCTCATCGGGGTGGTTGCTGGCCACCGTCAACGCGGTGCTCAACACCGCCGGCATAGCAATAATTAGCTACGGCGTAATTCGCGGCCTGCTGTAGCGCGACGAAAGCCACGCGGCCACGGTACATTGCTCGCCATGGCCCAACGTATCGACGCCGATCTCAACGTGCAACGGTTTGGGTTTGCCACCGACGAAAACGCCACGCGCTTAGTATTTCCGCACGCCGAAATGCACAAACTAGCCGGCACTACTGAAGGCCTGGCCTATTCCATCGCCGATTGCGCCTTCGATGAACTCGAAGGTCGACTCGATACCCTGCGCTGGCAGGCCGAAGCGGCGTCACTCGGTGGCATCAAACTGCGCAGTGACGATGGCCGGCTCGAACTTTCCATTGGTCGCGCCGAGTTCCCGCGCGGCGTACTGTTGGTTCGCGCAGCGTCTGGGGTTGAGCTGTTAGCACCACACGTTTCGTTGGCAGATCTTGAAGTCACATATTGCGGGCCTTTTGCCAGCAGCAAATCCGCCAACAGCGATGCAGCCACACCCGCGCCGCCGAAATCTGATCCAGCAGCGATGGAAACCATCTGGGCCAATGCAGCCATCGCTGCGATCACCAGCCCCTTTGAGCCACCAGCGCTACGCCAAGAGCGGCTCAAATTTCTCGACGGCCTGGCTGGGCATGTGACGATGACCGTTAACGTAAAACTCGACCTCCCGGTAATCGGCGGCCGTACGCTGGACCAGAGTTTGAACATCCCGATCAAAGACGGATCGATCGACTTCCGCGCCCTCGACAAAGGCCTCGATTGGCTTGAAGGTACATTCCTTGATATCGGCGTTGATCGCGGACGACTCGCTGTGAGTTGGGGCGTGCCAATTGTTGCGCCGTCGCGCGACATTATTTCGTGTGCCCTCGACGAAACCGCACAAACCCTCGCTACGTTTGGCCGGGTCCCAGTCCGATCATTTGCCGATTTCCGCGTTGGCAAAGGCACCCAACCTGGGCCGCCCGTCACTGAGCGCAGCGACCGTGACAAAAAACGCAGCATCTTGCGTTCGCTTGCGCTGGAAGCGATCGACATCGCGCTTTCCATGTCGGCACCGCGCAGCGTCGCCATCGGCGGCGGCACGCTCATGTTTGGAGGCGACGACGGGCCCGGCCTGGTCGACCTCAAAGTCCGAGGCGACATCCACAGCCAAACTGCCGGCGCAATCAGTGGTGCCATTAGTGCCATTGACACCACGCTCAAAGATATTCGCATCGGCGGCATTTTACTGACCACCGATCGGCTCAGCCTCGACGGTATCGATGGGTTTGAACTGGCCTTCGAAGGCTTCACGCCAACCGCTCTCACGATGAAGATCCACCGTGTCACGGCAAGTAAACTATCAGCCCGTATCGGTGACAATCAGCCCTAGCACCGATGCCGCTCACTCAAGCGAATTGAAAAATCCTCAGCAATCGTAAGCTTGCTCGGTACGCGGACGACGGTACTCAGACGACGACCTGCCAAGCGATGCTGGCTAACTTAGCCACGCTTCAACTGCGCCATACGTTCCGCGGCGTCGGCAAAGCCGGGGTCGCGTTTCACTACCATTTCAAAGTAGTAGACCGCCTCGCCCTTGTCGCCGAGGATTTCGTATGAAAGGCCAATTTCATAGTACAGGCTTTGCCGTTCACGTTCGGTCAACGTCGGTACATGCAGCGCTTGTTTAAACTGTTGCACCGCTTCGCCAGGGTTACCTTGGTCGCGTTGGCACATCCCAAGCATCAACCGGCATTGCACTTCACGTTGTCGCGACCGCAGGACCTTTTCAAACGCTTTGATGGCGTCCTCGAACAGACCCATTTCTTTGTAGGCTAAACCTAAATCGTAGTGAGTTGATACGTCGCTGTCTTCCACTGGATTTTCCAGCATCACCGCCGGGCGACTGCTGCGATCATTTGGCAGATCGCCATCGTCATCATCATCTTCGACATCTAACTCGGCGACGTCATCTTCAAATTCTTCGATCTCCTCAAGACTGATACCTTCGGTACGCAGCCCAGGCATTGCCGGTTGACCATCAAAGCCAATCGACATTTGACCAGTCCCGCCGGCGTCAACCAACAGTCCTTGATCATCGCCGTGAGCGTGCGGATCTTCGCCAGCTTCAAGGGCTTCAACTTCACTGAGTTTGGAGGTGATCAAGGGATGGTTGGGAAACCGCAGAATTAGGCCACGTAATAATTCGGTGGCCTCGCCGTACATGGCTTGCGCAATGTAGAACTCCGCTTCTTCGAGGTCATCTTCCAAATTACTCGCGGTACCAGCGCGGCCCTGGAACGCCATCGACGCCGAGCGCGCCACTTCAGTGGCAACGATATCAGCGCGAGTTTCGCCGCCAATGCTGTGCGTCATTGACGTTGCATCGGGAACTTGGTCTGCACCAGGACTGGTCTGATGATCCAGTGCAAATACATCGCTTGGCTCAGCCGCTACATCGAATGGGCTGACCTCCGAAACTCCGGTTTCGCCCGATTGGCCCAATTCAAATTCAACTGCGCTTAACCCACGCGGTGACACCGGTGCCGCGCCGGCTTTGCCAAACCCTTGTTTGACGTTTTGCACACCAACATCAAACGCCTTCGCCTCGTCGGGATCAAAAGGCAAATCCTCAGGGAAATCATCAGCAATGACGGGATCTTCGGAAGCGCTGTGTTGCGCCGTAGGCATGTCAAAACTGCCAAGCTGTCCGGCCACTTCTCGATCAATGTCGTGGGCAAGTTCATCGTCATGCAGGTCGTCGTCGAGTGCGGCGATCGTATTCGAGCTATTGCCAGACACCGCGTCGGCGTCAAATTCAAACTCATCCGATTGAAATAACTCGGCGGTCGCGGCGGCGGCATCACCAGTTTGTCGACGGGTAATGCCTGGAGGGCCATCGTAGTCGAGTTCAAAATCATGCTGGCCGGGCGCCACGCGGGGTGGTGCCGGAGGGAAGTCGGGCGCTGGGCTTCCGTAGGCTGGCGCGCCAATCAGGTCATTGGGATCAAAGTCGTCGATCGAATCCTTGCGTGGCCGCGCGACCCCAAGCGCCCGAGGCGGCGCACCGAGGTCACCTTGAAAATCACCCAGGTCGTCGTCGTACCGCGCCATTTGGCCACCGTCGGAACCCAGCCGACCTAACCGCAAGCGATTGCGCCGAGCCAAATCTAAAGCCTCGGCATGCGTGCCATCCATCGCCAAGATCTCACGCAAATATTCTTCGGCGCGCTCCGCATCAGTCGACACCACGGTTTCGGCCAGCCGTAGTAGTTCATCTTGCGCTTCGCGCTGCCGACCTTGTGATATCAGGATGTCTTTGAGTCGTTCGCGGGCTTCCACGTTGCGACTATCGAGTGAGAATACTCGTCGCAGATGATCGATGGCTTTTTGATGTAAGCCGTATTTTACATACACATCAGACTCAGCCAACACCTTCAAAATTTCTTCGGAGTGTTCTTCCGCTTGAGCGTCAAGGGTGGAATAGCCGCGAACATCACTACCATCTTTGAGCGCCGCAGAATAATTGCCATCTAAGTCGTCAACGTCATCGTATTCCGGCAGCGCAAATGCCTCACCGGAGAAACTTTTTTCATCGATCAACGGCGTCGCACCAGTGGCCCGCACACCATTGTCCATCGCGGGTAGCTCGCCGGTGATGTTGAATTTTGGTTTAACAGACGGCGGCGCCACCACAGGACCACGCGCATAATTCACTGCAGGCTCCGGCACCGATGGCGTAGCGCGCGGCGCACCGCCTGGCGGTGCTGGTACAACAGCACGACTTGCAGCGACCGCCCCAGCTGTGTTGCCAGTGGTGCTCGCCGGTGTCGCAACGGGTGCAGCCGCGGTTGACGCTCGACCTAAAAAGCTCAACGCTTCGTCGTCGTTGGGAACAAATTCCAACACCTTGCGGAATACTTCAGCAGCCTTCTCGCGCGCTTTGTTTTCAATATGGATCTTGGCTAGCTCTTTGAGTACCGAAACTGTTTTGGCTTTTTGATCGAGTGCAAAAAATGCTTGCGCCAACAACCCTAAGGTTTCGACATCGCGGGCATCGGCTTTGAAACTTGCTTGTAATTTTTGCAGCGCGCGACGCGGATCTTTGCGCTGCAAATACAAGGCCGCCAGTTCACGATTGAGCGCGTGATTTTCAGGGTTGTGCCAAAGCAAGCGCTCTGCAACTTTGAGAAAATCTTCGGGCCGATTTTGACGACGCAACTGGTCGCAGGCAACCACAAATTCGGCGACTGCTTCAGGCACCATGCTTTCCTTCGAATACAACTCCGCCAACTTAATGCGCGTCGCGATATTTTCAGGATCGAGCTCAACTACTTTACGAACCGTGGCGAGGGCCTCTTTGGTATTGCCTTCGCGATGGAAGTGACCGGCCACCGCCTCAAAATACTGCATCGCTTCGGCTTGCTTGCCGGCCGCGCGATAAAGATCAGCAAGCTTAAGATTTACATCGACCAAGCGCGGATCGAGCTTGAGCACTTGCTTGTACACAGCGACAGCTTTTTCTGCGAAGCCTTGATCTTCGTAGAAGCGCGCAACTTTAAGATAGGTTTCCGAAGCGTCTTGCTTGGAACCTTGTTTGGCGTAGAGGTCACCGATCTTCAACCATACGCGCACGTCTTTCGGATCCTCCTTAACGATACGGAGGTACTCCTTTACGGCTTTATCAATTTGGCCCTTGTCGACGAACTTACGCGCCGAGTCCATGACCTTTTCTTTATTAAAGGACACGTGTTAGGCCTGCTCCTGATGTGCAGTATTCCGTGTTCACCGGGGTTGGACGACGTTCCCCAAGCATGGGCAAAGGGTACCGGGCAACGCTTCATATCGTCAATGTAGACAACAGACTTTCCCCGCTCCATCTGCACCGTCCAACGCCAGCGATGAGCCGCCGAAAACACCAGGGCTTGGCCGAGGCATCGCACCGAAACCATCCCGTGGCCGTGTCGCCGTCAACTGGTAAGCCAACCGACACCTGACCGAGCACGCAGGCTGCCGGTCTGAGCGTTGCCGCAGCGCTGTTAAGGCCGCGCCGCCAACGGCAAGCGCTGCTACACGACTTTTTCGGACAACATGCGAGCCACGAAGCCAGTATCAAAATCACCCTTGATAAAGTCCGGGTGATTGATGATCCGACGCAAAAACGGGATGTTGGTGCGAGGACCTTCGATGACCATCTCATCCAGGCAGCGCCGAGCTCGCTTAATTGCCGAACGGCGGTCATTGTCATGCACAATGACCTTGGCGATCATCGAATCGTAGTGCTGCGGCACAACATAACCCGCATACACATGCGTATCTACACGTACACCGAACCCACCGGGCATATGCAACGCGGTGATTTTGCCTGGCCACGGCGCGAAATTGTTTGGATCTTCGGCATTGATGCGCATTTCAATGGCATGGCCACGCGGCTGCCGCACACCTTGGAATGACAGCTTTTCGCCTGCGGCAATTCGTAATTGCTCGCGCACCAAGTCAAGGCCGGTAACCAATTCGGTCACTGGATGCTCAACTTGCAAACGGGTATTCATTTCCATGAAGTAGAAACGATTTTCCTCATCGAGCAAAAATTCGAGAGTGCCGACGTTGGTGTAGCCAATCGACGAAATTGCGCGGATTGCTGCGGTTTGCAACGCAGCGCGGGTTTCAGGCAGCAGTGCACACGACGGCGCTTCTTCGATCACTTTTTGGTGGCGACGCTGAATCGAACATTCGCGTTCACCGAGGTGCGCATAGTTGCCGTGTTTATCAGCCACCACTTGGATTTCGATATGCCGTGGCTTTTGCGCATAACGTTCCATGTACATTTCAGGATTGCCAAACGCTGCGGCGGCTTCGTTGCGCCCCATGTTCCAAGCGTCGATGAGCTTGTCACGTTCGTAGACGATCTTCATGCCGCGACCGCCACCACCAGCGGACGCTTTAAGAATTACCGGCAGGCCAATTTTATCGGCGTGCTCGAAAACATCGGCTTCCGAATGCAAGCCTGGCGAACCTGGCAGCATCGGCACACCGGCCGCAGCCATCGCTGCACGAGCGCGAATCTTATCACCCATCGTGCGCATCGCTTCGGGCGGTGGCCCGATCCAGTTGAGCCCGCACTTGATACAAACTTCGGCGAACTCGGCATTTTCCGATAAAAAACCGTAGCCCGGATGAATCGCATCAGCACCGGTTACTTCGGCGGCGCTGATGATCATCGGCACGTTGAGATAACTTTGCCGCGACGGCGGTGGCCCAATGCACACCGCTTGATCAGCGAATTTTACATGCAACGCATCGGCATCTGCCGTGGAATACACTGCCACCGACTGAATGCCGGCTTCTTTGAGCGCACGAATAATGCGCAGTGCAATCTCACCGCGATTCGCAACTAATACTTTTTTGATCACAGCGGGCTCCCGACCTTACGGTGCGATCTTGAACAATGGTTGACCGTACTCAGCCGTCGCGCCGTCTTCGAGCAGAATGGCAACCAGCGTGCCGGCTGCATCGGATTCAATTTCGTTCATCAGCTTCATCGCTTCAACGATGCACAGCACTTGGCCCTTGGTGACTTTGTCACCGAGTTGCACGTAGAACGAAGCATCAGGGTTTGGCTTGCGATAAAACGTGCCGACAAACGGTGAGGTCACAACATGGTTGTTATCAGCGATCGGCGCGGCCGGCGCCGCTGCTGCTGCGTGAGCAGCCGGGGCTGGTGCCTGTTGCATCATTTGCATCGGCATCGACGCCATCATCGGTTGCGCCGTAGTCATGACAGAACCACCAAAACCGCCACGACGCAGCGTTACGGTTGCCGACGGCATGTCGACAATGAGTTCCGAAAGGCCATGGTCGTTGACCACTTCGGCCAAACCGCGAACGGTGGCGACGATATCGATGCCATCGGCAGCGGCATCACTACTTTTGGTTTTTTTGCCCGGTGCGACTGGAGTTTTGGCCATAACTATCGGGAATCTTTCACATGCAGTAGGGCTGCGTCCAGAGCAAGGTAGTAGCTTTGTGCACCAAATCCACAAATCTGTCCGACGCACCGCGGCGCAATCAGCGAGGTATGACGAAATTCCTCGCGGGCGTGGATGTTCGACAGGTGCACTTCGAACGCAGGCAGCCGACTCGCTTCGATCGCATCGCGGATCGCCACAGAAGTATGGGTATAACCGCCGGGATTGATAATCAGCGCGCTGGCCCAGGTCCTGGCCGCTTGGATGAGATCAATCATCACGCCTTCGATGTTGCTTTGCGAACTGCGCACCGTGGCCCCGGCGAAAGCGGCCCGGCGGGCCAGCTCGCGATCGATCTCAGCGAGGGTGGTGCGACCATAGATGGCATGATCGCGCTCGCCGAGCAGGTTCAGATTCGGCCCATGAACCACACAAATCGCGGGTGCGCGACGTGCTTTCAACATGGTTGAGATCGGGGCTGTGGCCGTGGCTGAGATCGTGAAATCACAAGCCGGAAATCAGCGCCGGAGCGCCCAACCGCATCAGGTACCGGCATTTGCCGTAATTGCCTTCAGGGGCCAACACTACACCAACGAAATATTGCGGCGACAACATGCGCACAACCACCCAAAGCCGTTCGGCTCGAACCGAAAGCTCTTCAAACCCGCCCACTTGTAGGCTGTCGGCAGCTTTTCGAATCTGCGTCAGAATGAAGGAAAACTCCATCCCAACCGTGACGATGTCGACGCGATCGTTGACGCGGACATACTGATCAACTGGAATGCCGTCGAGGCCCATGATGACCGCGGCGATACCACCGTCGACGTTGTCGACCATTTTTTTAAGCGTTTCAGTAAACAAAGTGCACCTTGACGTTAGGGTATCTCAAGCGGCGCGCGTGCGCCACGGCGTGGGCGTTCAAGTTACGGCTTGGTGCCGATGGCGGGGCAGATGTTGCCCTGCGGAGTGGAACAACATTGCACAGCCTGGTCTTGACCTGGGTTGCACGAATTGCCCGGGGAGGTAACCGTAAACGCCGAGTCGAGCATGTCACATGGGCCGAGATCGGTAACCAAACAATTTTTGCAAAGGGTGATCGGAAAAACAAATGCATTCGATGAAACTTGATCACCGCCTTGGTTTCCGATGACTTCAACCGAAGCAAGAACTTGCGTGCTCTCGAATGGGTTTAACGTTGCGGCAATTGCTTTGACAACCCCTGGGAGAAAGACCTGCACTGAAGCTCCAAACAAAGAATCGTCAGGTGCTACGGAAAATCCCGCTTGAATCGAATACGAATTTGCGCCTGAAATCGCGGCGGCGGTGTCCGGATCCCTCGACGACAACTCGATGCGAAAGCCTTCTGCAAAAAAGATTCGATTGGAGGTTAATGTTCCATCATTGGACGACGCCAAATTCTTAATCAGCGGAAACAACAAATAGCCACCACTGCCACCAACATCAAGGGTGCCTCCGATCACAAACGGACCAGCCTCCGACGGCGTCAGCAAACACATATCTGCGGGAGCCATAACGTTGGTGATCAGAACCGTTTTGTCACCACCATCTTGGGCACAAGCTGCAAAACCAGCAACCAACGTTGCAGCACAAAGCGAAGAAAGTAATTGGCGATGACGTGTCATGGAACCTCCGAAATAAAATCGTATCAACACTATGAGGCAGAACGCAAAATTCCTACCAGATCGTTTACTGATATGCGGGTTGGCGCACAGGCACCGAGCCCAGCGGTCGTAATGTAGGTGATATCAGCACCTACTCGCTTTTTGTCGGCGCTAAGCCGCGCCAGCACGGCCGGGGTCAACCAGGTATCCACGTCGGTGCGCAGGCCCGAGCTGGCTAACGCCACCGCCAACCGAGCTTCTAGCGTGGTGGGCACCAGGCCCAACCGCGCCGAAACCCGACATGCCGCCAACAGCCCCAACCCCACCGACTCACCATGGCTCAGCTCAAACTTGGCGGCGGCTTCAATGGCATGGCCAACGGTGTGGCCCAGATTTAACAGCGCGCGCCGGCCGGTTTGCTCACGCTCATCGGCACCAACGACTTCGGCTTTGTAGGCGGCGCAGCGCAGAATTACCTCTGCCAACACGGCCGGCACAGGGCCACCCTGCATGGCCCAAGCGGAGCTTTGCGCGACCCGTTGCCACAGCTCTTCACCGTCGAGGATCGCATATTTCCACAGCTCGCCAAAACCAGCGCTGCGTTCACGCGCTGGTAAGGAGGCCAACATCTCGAGGCCAACAAGTACCGCGCGTGGTTGCCAAAACGCGCCAAGCAAATTTTTGCCGGCCGCCGTGTCGATCGCGGTTTTGCCGCCGATGGCCGAATCGGTCATAGCGACCAATGTCGTCGGCACATGCACCACGGCAATGCCGCGCAACAACGTGGCAGCAACGAATCCAGCGAGATCACCAACCACTCCGCCACCGACAGCAAGGATGGCAGATTGACGATCGAGCCCAGCGCTGAGCAAAGCATCGGCGAGTCGCTGATATTCGGCGATAGATTTGCTGGTTTCACCAGCTGGCACCGCGAGCTGAATCATGGCTGGTGCCGCCGGCCAAGCTGCGCGCAGTTCGGCTTCGATGGTCGCCACTCGATCAGTCAAATTCGCATCATAAATCAGCGCTAATTTCGAGCAAGGTTGCGGCAAACAACCAGCTAGCACCGACCACGGCACGGTCGGTGCGACCACAATTGGATAGCTCCGATCGCCGAGCCCAACCACGACACAGTCGACGCTGCCTGTCGCTGCCGCTGATTCGGCGGTGCCGGCCAACGCCGCCGCCACATGTTGCCAAACCCGCCATGCTGCCCGCATGTCTGCGACCACTGTGGTTACCCCACGGTCATCGGTGGCCACCATGCAATGCGCGCCGCGATACACACTCGCACGAGCCCGCCATAATTGATGCGCCGCCTCGACGTTCACCAGCAACGGCCGTGGCCCGTCATTGGCTGCGCGCTGCATTGCTTGGTCAACACCGACGGTGAGCGCGATAACGCACCCGGCCTGGCGCATCGTCGCAAGATTGTCGCCCCACGTTGCAGCACCGGCGCCGGTTGCAATCACCACCGGCCCTGGCATCGCAGCGAGTTCGTGCAACAGCGTCGATTCCAACGTGCGAAACCCGGTTAGATCTGCCTGCACTAGCGCTGCGACCGGCTGACCTGCGCGCTCGGCGATCCGAACATCAAGATCGACAAACGGCCACCCAAGCGCGGTGGCCAACAAACGTCCAGCGGTAGATTTACCAGCCGCTGGATATCCGATTACAAAAATCCGCACTATTGGCAGCGTAAGAACGCCTTGTTGGTGATCTTCGGGGTGATGAAGATCAACACTTCACTGCGGTTATCGTTTTCAGAGCGCTTCTTAAAGAACCAACCGAGTACCGGCAGGTCGCCGAAGAATGGAACTTTGTTGTACGACAAACCAGTGTTGCGCGTGTAGATACCGCCAAGCACAGTGGTTTCACCATCGTTGATTAAGATCTTGGTCTTAACTTCTTTTGTAAGAATCGTTGGGTCACCACGTGCGCCGGTATTCACGAAGTCAGCTTCGTTTTTGGTGACTTCAATATCCATCGCGATCGCACAATCGCGTTGCGACACGTAGGGCTTGACTTTGAGTTCCAGCTTGGCATCGACGAACGAAGTTTGCGTACCTGCTGCGCCGGTAACCTGAATCGGAATCTTTACGCCTTGTGCGATGTTGGCCGATTCATTGTTCAGCACGGTGATTTTTGGTGCCGAGATAATCCGCACTGTACCGCTATCTTCAAGGGCCGACAGTCGCAGCCCGAGATTGAAGTTGCCGCCGATGGAACCGAGCGACAAGCCTAAGGCACCGCCCGAACCAGTACCGGTGCGTGCTGGCAAGTTCACGGCAAAGTCGGACGGGGATGCCAGACCATTCGAATTCGTGAGGCTGTCACGCGCGCCACCAGCAACAGCGATCGACGACGGAAACAACAAGCCGGTAGCGTTGCCGCCGTTGACGCCGGCGCTGGCGCCGCCACCCCACTGCACGCCGAATTCACGTTTGAAGTCCGAACGGGCCTCAACGATGCGCGCTTCGATGGAGATCTGCGGCGTTTGGGTATCGAGTTGCAATGCCAGCGCACCGATTCGTTGGCGATTGCTGCGCAAGTCGTTGACGATCAGCGAGTTGGTCCGTTCATCAACTTCGATTTTGCCTTTGGGCGACAACAAGGGCTCTAGTTTAGTTTTGAGCTCCGACGCCGACGCGTAGTTTAGCGTCAGCACTTCAGGCTCAGGCGATTCCGATTCAATCGCAGCTTTGCGCCGAGCCGATTCCTTTTCATCTTCAGCATCAAGATCGGCACGTTTGGCGATTCGATAGAGGTTACCTTCACGTCGATACCAAAGGCCCTTCGATGACAAGATGACTTCGAGAGCTTGGTCCCACGGTACCCGGTTCATCCGTACCGTGACTTTGTCAGCGATATCATCAGGCACCACAATGTTTACGCGATTGAGTTCCGACAACAGCCGCAACAAATCGTGAATCGGCGCTTCTTTGAAGTCCAACGTGACCGGCGGCCCGCGAAAAACCCGACGCCGTGAACTCACGGAACCGGCCGATGATTGGGCCGCTGGAATTGCAACACCAAAGCCACCCATCACGGGTGGTGGGATGTTGCGCGTGG
>JAYWHS010000263.1:0-1512 GCA_043777635.1 Kofleriaceae bacterium
AAGCTTGGCAACCAGCCACGACAGCTCCAGCGTGGCTGGATAATCCATACAACGCGCCGTACAATCACAATCATCCATTCCAGCGCTGCGGTTTGTACCCTTGGTTTGTCTTTGGCAACACCGTCGATACCAATGGCGTGACGACGTTGGCAACTACCGCCGCAATCAAGTGGCAGCCGGTGGGGCTAGATTCTGAACAAGCCGACGATTCGCTTACCGGCTCTAATAGCGGCTCGCGCAAAGCTGTCATGGATCTTGATGGCGATGGTTTGTACGATGGCTTTAACGTTGGCATGGTCGACGGTGTGGCACCGTCGTGGTGGTGGAACGCGTTTGTCAATGACGGTACCGGCACGTTGAATCAAACCAACTTCATGTTTCGTAGCCCTGACGGCGTGGATATCAATCAATCAAAATTCATGTTGGGGTCCGAAGTCGGCAACAGCAACGAAGCCGGGCAGGACTTGATCACCACGTCGGGTTTGTTCGACATCAACGGTGATGGCTTGGCCGATTTTGTGTCCCGGCGGAAGTCGGCCGGCACCTACGGTACTGCAGTGAATGTGGCCTGGAATGACGGGACATCCATCCGGCTAAAAAAGTATTCTGATGGCTTACGCGGTGAATTCGATTTGCCAATCGCGAATTTTAGCGTTGGCCGCCAGCGTACATTTGGCAGCTATGTTCCTGGCCTCAGCAGCAAAGTAAGTAGTCCCGGTTACTTTACCGATGGTGACAAATACACCATGGAGCGCTTGCTCGACATCGATGGTGATGGGCGAGTTGATTTGTTGTCGCAGGGCAATGCATTCACCAATGCCATGACGGTTTCCTATAATCTGGGTGGCACGTTCAAAGCGCCAGTGCCGATGCTGGGTGTCGGGCTAACGTCACCGCAACGCGTGCATGTGGATGCAGGTTCGTGGTTTGTCACCGCCGATTTTGCAGATCTTGATGGCGACGGTTTGGTTGAATACTACAAATCGCCTTCCACCACGAGTTCGACCACGTGGGGCTATCGCCACGATCCGGCCGGCAAGCCGCCGCGTTTGCTGCATACGATCCGCAACGGTTATGGCGCGACCACGTCGGTGACGTATGCCTCGATGCAAGATGCCACTACGGTGGTGCAAGGCGGCGCCACGGTGAGTCCGAAGGCGCAGTGGGTCGTGAAGTCAGTTACGAACACCGATGATTTTACCCAGACCAGTGAGGTAGTGGGTAGCGCGGCGTACGCTGCGACGACAACGTACAAATATATCGGCCCACGGTATCTGCAAGATGAAGAGCTGCGTTACGCGTTTCGCGGCTTCAACACCGTCGAAACCACTGGGCCGAGCGGCGCCAAAACGGTTAGCCGGTATGACTACGTGCTGGATCGCACCGGCCGGTTGACTGACACGTTGGTCTATGACAACCCACCGGCCGGCGATGTAGTGTGGGCGCCACGGTGAGTCCGAAGGCGCAGTGGGTCGTGAAGTCAGTTACGAACACCGATGATTTTACCCAGAC
>JAYWHS010000264.1:0-1512 GCA_043777635.1 Kofleriaceae bacterium
CGCAAAGCTGCGCTTGCAGCATCAGGTGATCCAACCTCGAGCGCCGATCTTGCGAGTGTGCTAATTGGCGCAACCCGTACCGGCATGACACCAAGCCAAGCTGCCGAGTTGCCAGCCGCCATCGCGAAACTGACCTACCCCGACATCCTGCCGTACCTCACCGCCGAACTGGTGCCCAGCAAAGAAGTCATTTCGCTATCCGGCCCCAAGGCCGCCGTGACCGCCGCGTTCGCAGCGATCAATGTGAAACCAACCTGGCGCTAATGTAGTGACGGCTGCGTCAGCGATGGCCAACCCGAATAAACATCGAGGTGAAGACATGCCTACTAACCGTGGCCAAGACGCCCGCAGACAAGATCAAGAAGTTGGTCAAGGCACTGACCTAAGGAGCAGCATGAGCAATCGTTTTGTTCAATTCGACACCGTCGCCGTTAAGCACGCCGCAGCCGTGATGGATTTGCGAGGTGTACACGATTCAGCGTACATGAGTCTTGGAGAGTCCTTCAAAGACAGGTTTCCATCAACGGCGGCATTCCACTTCAACCCGGACTTCAAGCGCAACACGCGGTTGGTCGATTGCCTGATCAACGTCATGAACATGATGGTGTGTTCCGAACGTCTCACCGACTTCATCCGGAGCAAAAAACCCGACAAGGTCGAATTCTTGCCCGTCACGATCTTTGACATGAAAGATAAACCGGTCGCCGCTTCGTACTTCATCGTTCATCCGATCGACCCGGTCGACTGCATCGACGTCGCTGCGTCCGACGTCACTTGGTCCGTCCTCGACCCCACCACGATCCGATATGCCGAACATGTGGAGATTGACGAAGCCAGAGTCCCGCCGCAGCACCTGATCTTCCGGCCCAAGTCGTTTCCCGGCATGTTGCTGCTGCAACGCGAACTCGCCCTCGACATCGAAAAGGCCGATTTTACCGGGTTCGGCTGGAATGAAATCGAATAACGCACCCAGCTGCGAACGCCGAGAATCCTGTACCGTCGCAGTTAGCTTCAGCGTTGGCGGCGAAAACGAATGCGTTCGGCCGCCAGCGGCGCGACGGCGGAACGAACCCTGTTGGACTCACGACCTAGTACCACCACAACTCCGTACAGCGTAACGCTGCAAACGGCAGCGAGAGTTCAACGTACCTACAACCGAATCGATTCGAACGAAACCATTTCGGCCATCTGATCAAAGCGCTCTTGGATGCGTGGGCCGTTGAGGCCACGCAGACCGTCAACCGAGAATTCTTCGACGGCAAACGAGCCCATCACCGAGCCCATGATCATGGCAGTGCGAATGGTCTTCGGCGATAAATCGCCTGCGTAGGCCAAATAACCCATCAAGCCACCAGCGAAACTATCGCCTGCGCCGGTTGGATCTTTGACATCGGACAGTGGTAGCGCCGGTGCTGCAAAGACGCCGCCGCCGTGGAACAACAGTGCGCCAGCGTCGCCGCGTTTGATGATGACCGACGATGGGCCCATCTTCAAAATCTTGGCTGCAGCGCG
>JAYWHS010000265.1:0-1512 GCA_043777635.1 Kofleriaceae bacterium
TTGGCGCGACGCAAGAAATGATTGGTAGTCACTTTGCGCCCAATAGAACGGGCTGTTGGACTGAATAAAGCCAACGCTGCCATTGGTGCCAGCGCCGTCGGCTTTGCCGCCGACATCGTCGCCGTCCGCAATGTCAGCGTCGGTGACGCAGGCGGTATGACTCACCGCGACAAGGGCGAAGGCGGTCAATGCGAGCAGGTGAGATAGGTTGCGCATGCATTGAGTAAAAGCAACCGGTGTGCCAGCCACCAGCGGTGGTTAGCCTAGCCCCGATCGCTCTAGGTCGGCCCTACCACGCACAGCTGGCAAACCTCGGCAGGACCAGCTGGTGTGCAAAGACTCCGGCACCGTGGAAATGTCGCAAAATGTCCGCGTTGCGCCGGCTATCTGCGCGGCTTGGCAGGCGCAGTAGCCAGTGCTGATTCGTCTCGTCGACCTGGCTTCTTTAGAGCCACGTCGATCTTCGGCAACCTCGGACGCAGCACGTAGCCTGATGGCTTACGGCTGGAGCGACAAGCTCCACCACTTGACGGTGCCGTGGTCTTGCAAACGAACGTCCTTCACACGCAGTGTCCAGCTAGAAGCATTGGCGACGTCGGCTGCATCAATGCTGATCGTAAATGTCTTGTGGATGCTGTCATCCGCACCGCCAAGCTGTTGCTGGAGTTCGTAGGTGCGCGTAGGGCCAACTAACGCCAATTCAAGATCGCCCACAAATGTGTGGTCGATATGAATGCGAACTTTGCTGTGAAGCGGTGCGAAGTTCACGGCGTCAAAGCGAACCTTCGATTCAATCGTCTTCAAATCGATAATCTTCAATGGTGTAGTCACGGTTGCGATTGGATAGGTACCAGCGCCAAGCTTTTCAATCAGCGAATCGAATAACGCTTCGTCCGCGCCCTGTGCGTCGCCAGCCAGCAAATGCTCGATGAACTCGCGGGTATCAATATCGAGACCAGTAAGGGCTGCACGGGTACGAGCGGCAGTTTCGTTTTCGAGCCATTTTTGAGCGTGCGCCGATGCATTTCCACCCAGCCAAGCTTTCAGGAGTTCGAGAAACTGATCATTTTGTTGTTGGACCAAGCGATCTACACTGGTCGACAGCACGGTGATTTTGTGGATTGCGGCATCAAGCTCAGCAGCTAACTCGGCGGCAGCATCGCGGAGCGTACGCAATAACGAAATCTCATCTTGAAAGCCAGTAGTCAAGGCTGCGAGACCCTGACGCAATGCAAACGCATTTTTTAACTTGGTTTGGCCCTGCAACACAATCGGAGCGGGCGGACTCGGCAAATTGCCATCAAGCTGAGCGACTAAAATTGGGCGTTGTTCACGAATTGCAGCAACAACAGTACGCGTTGTAGTGCGCTTGTTTTGATAGGCAAGGACGTCCGCTTCAATTTGTGCCTTTCTACGTAACCGCTACATGAACCCCATCTAGCAAAGCCGGACAAGCGGCGTGACAATCGGTGGATGTCAAAACGACGAACAACAATCGAGCAAGCAGGCATG
>JAYWHS010000266.1:0-18673 GCA_043777635.1 Kofleriaceae bacterium
GTGGTGCGGCCTAACGGCAAAGTTGCCACCTGGTACCCGAACTCGGGCGACGAAATCGACCCGTACGCTCAATTCGCTGATGTCGACACGTTCATGTGGGCAAAAGTGCGCCGCGCTGCGTTGCGTGCCAAAGTTATCGATGGTGTCGCGTTACGCGCGGAAATCGCCCAAATGAAAGATCCTGGCGTCAGCGCGTTGTTCGGATAACCGGAATTTTCCGCCAAATCCACTTTCAACGCACTGCGTCGCGCGGCGGCGGGCTACGCTTTGTTTGGATTGAAGCGCTAAGCAGCTGAATCTTATGAACTAATTGCAATCCGTGAAACCTGTCCGAATTTCGGACAGATTACGCCGCTAGCTCGGTCTGCCGCTTGACGGGTAAGTTCGGCTCATATATGTTTCAGCTCACTCGTAGTTCAATAATATCAGCAGGATACAATCGTGCTTAGGTATAAAGAAACAGAAGACATTGATGCTCGGTTTAACGAAGTCGAACGCGTGGTCACTACGTGGCGCGGCAAAGTTGCCAGTGCCAACCCGGCAGCGCGCTCCGAATTTAACAATCGATTGCGCATTTCGCTGATTCATCACGACGCCGCGCTTGAAGGCGAAGTGCTGAGCTATAGCGAGATCAAAGCCGCCGTAGATCCAAGCATCATCAGTGATCCGTCACTCATTCCATCGTATGAAGAAATCCGATGTTTCGACGATGCCTGCAATTACGCAGCGGACTTAGCGGCCAAGAAGAAGCCGTTTAAGCTCGACACGCTGCGCGACATTTACGCGATTTTGGCGCCCGACGAAAAAGCCAAGGGCTTGCCGTATCGCAAAGAAAATCCGCTGCATCGTTTGTACTACCACGACATTACGCCACCCGAGAAAATCCAACCAGCCATGCGCAAGTTGGCAGATTGGCTCGATGAACCGGCCAATCGGGAAACCCACGTGATCGAACGAGTGGCCACGTTGCACTCAAAATTCATGGCGGTATTCCCGTGGGCCAAAGAGAGTGGACGTGCCATTCGCATCGCCTCCAACTTGCTGTTGCAAGAAGCCGGGTATCCTGTGGCCATCGTGCACTCGATGGATCGGCAACGTTATTATGAAGCGCTCAAAGGCGATCACATGACGCTGTTGTCGATCTACCTCGAAGCTGTGCAGACCACTGCCGAATCCGAGATGCGGGTCTACGAAGAAACCGTCAAAGTCGCACCCAAAAAGCCGCGCAAAAAACCTGGCACTGCCAGTTGATCACAACCGCAGGAATTTTTTGCTAACGTGGTCGCGCACTCCGACGACGGCGCGCTAGCTATTCATCGCCTTTACGGTCGCGCTTGATCTGGCCACGATGTTTTTTGCCCGAAATCCGTCGCTCTTTAGCGCCGCGCGATGGTTTAGTGGCGCGGCGAATCTTAGGTCGAGTTAGTGCAGCGCGGACCAGCGCAATCAATTTGGCTTCGGCGTCCTCGCGATTGCGGACTTGATCGCGAGTCAGCGACGACACGATAATCAATTCCCCGTCGTTGGTCAGGCTCTTGCCGATCTTTGCCAGTAAATAGTCGCGATCTACCGACGACAATGCCTTGGAATCCACCGGGCTCCAACGCAGCTCGACCTTGCTCGAAACTTTATTGACGTTCTGGCCACCAGGTCCGCCTGAACGAACAAATGCAACATGCAGTTCGCCGTCCGGAATTCGGACGCGTTCATTTACCACCAAGTCAGCCATGCCGCATCGTAGCGCAAACACCACGAGCTGTTTTGCACATCCGGCAAAATGCCGTACCATAAAGCATGAACAACGACGGTAGCGACGGCTCCGACTCGGCGGAGCCGATCAATGCAGAACCGGTAGATGCCAAGCCCAAAAAGCGCAAGTTGCGGCCGCTACCCGGCTTATCAGCCGAGGATTTTCGTCATCCGCAAGATGCTGCCGCCACCGACACCCTTAAACGCATTCCGGGCTTTGACAAAGTCGTCACCAAAATTTTGGAATATGGCCTTGAACGCTTGGCCTACGTTGACAACGTGGCCTCTAATTTGCGGGTAACGCCGACGATGTTTGGCCGGTTGCACAAGAGCCTGTTGTGGGGCTGCAAGATTCTCGATCTGCCCGAGCCCGAGATGTATGTCACCATGAACCCAACGCCCAACGCCTGGACGTTCGGACATACCAAACCGTTTATCACCGTGACATCCGGTCTTATTGACCTATTATCCGATGAAGAATTATTTTTCGTCATCGGCCATGAACTCGGTCACATCAAGGCTGGCCACGTATTGTACGGCACCATGGCGCGCAATATTGCCAGCATTGTTGAGATGATTGGTCAAGCCACGCTCGGCATCGGCGCGATGCTTGGGCAAAGTTTGGTCTATGCACTGCTCGAATGGTACCGCGCTGCCGAATTGACCTGCGATCGCGCCGCCATGCTGTGCGTGCAAGATATCGAACCAGCGCGCGCTACGTTCATGAAACTTGCCGGTGGTAATTCGCGGTTAGCCCACGAAATGGACCGCGACGAATTTTTACGTCAAGTGGCGGCATTTGAAGATGTGGATCGTTCAACATTGAACAAAGCCTACAAGGTGTTCTTGACCTCGCAGCGCACCCATCCGTTCGCGATGCAACGCGCCAAAGAAGTTGAACGCTGGCTCGATGGCGGCTACCAAGACGTGATCAAGTTACGCGCCCGCGGCATGTAGCGCCCTTGTGGGTTAACGCACACCCACATCGCCCCACAAACCAAGGAACTACGTACGACGAGGTTTGACTCACCGACGCTGTGGACCTACCATCTACGAGGATATGAGCGACGCGAAGGGCGGGCCGAAACCGCCAACAGATGAGTCAATGCGGCAAACGCCTCGCGGAGTAATTCGCGCTGGCAACCTAGCGCATGCGCGCGCTACGCCCGAAGAATTGCACAGCGCTAGCATGGCGCAAACCGGCGCCGCTGAATCGATCGAATCGATGGCAACCGCGATGGGTGTGCAAGCTGGATCGTTACCGCCGGTGAGCAACGTTGCCACCCGCGCCGAAACTAGCGACTCATCGCTCACCCAAGCCACCGACCCGCATTCGAGCCTCATCGGCGTGACCTTGGTTGGCCGGTACCAAGTCATTCGCAAGATCGGCCAAGGCGGCATGGGCGCAGTGTACGAAGCGCTGCACTTGTCGATCGGCAAACGCGTCGCGGTCAAAGTATTGCTCGAGAAGTTCGCGAAACGCGAAGCGATTATTGCGCGGCTTGAACAAGAAGCTCGGTTGGCCACGTCGATCCGCCATCAGCACATCATCGACATCAACGACTTCGGTAATACCGAAGACGGTCAAACATTTGTCGTGATGGAATTGCTCGAAGGCGAATCGCTAGCCGAGTGTTTACATCGTGAACAAACCTTGCCCGAAGCGCGCATTCTCACGATCGCTGCGCAAGCCGCCTCGGCCCTCGCCGCTGCACACAATGCCGGCGTCGTACATCGTGATGTGAAGCCCGAGAATTTATTTTTGCTGCGGCGCAAAGATGAAGACTTTGTCAAAGTTGTCGATTTTGGGATCTCTAAATCGCTGCGCTCCAGCGATCCAGATGTTGAACAGTCACCTCGCCTCACCCAAACCGGCATGGTGCTTGGCACGCCGTTGTACATGTCGCCCGAACAAGCGCGCGGCGACGATGACATTGATGCTGGGGTCGATATTTATGCGCTCGGTGTGATTATGTACGAAGCCGGAACGGGTCGCGTGCCGTTCATTGGTACTAACTATTTGAGTGTCATTTCGCAAGTGCTCAGTGAAGAAGCGCCGATGCCACGTAGCCTGCGGCCGGAATTAAGCGAAGAATTTGAAGCCATCGTGGTGCGGGCCATGGCCAAGAATCGTAGCGATCGGTACGCGACAGCCAATGATTTGTTGGCCGATATCCAAACTCTGATCGGAGATCCTAAACGTTCGAGCGAACGAGCCAAAATCACGATTCCGAAACGCGCTAGCGCGACGACGAAAACCAAAACTAGTGCAACCAAAATTGTAATTTGGGTGGCAGCGATTGCGGTATTGGTCGGCGCCGTGGCGGTCACGGTGACGGTGATGATGAGCAGCACGAGCGCTAAAAAAGTTGCTGCGGCGGCACCGCCAATCGACGCTGCGCCAGCCAAACCTGACGCGCCACCAGCCAAACCTGATGCGCCACCGGTGGCGACCACGATTGATATCCTCATCATCTCAGAGCCGAAAGGTGCCCAGATATATGAAGGCGATCGAGTGGTTGGAACAGCTCCTTACAAATACAAAGCAGTCAAAAACAGCACCGAAACAATTGCGTTAACCCTGCGTCTCGAAGGTTACGAACTCGCCAATTGTACGATTCGCCCACAAATTGAAATGGTCACCGGCGAACCGGTGACGGTTACATTAAAGCCAATCAAAAAGAATGGCCGTCCAACTGGGCCGATTAAAACTGTAACTCCTCCGCCCAAAGATCCACAGCACGGCACGCGACCAGCAGGTGGTGGCGATTTAACCGGTTACCCAGTAGCACCTGGCGCCAAGTAACAAACATGGCGATTCATCTGGGGCGTGCCGTCGGTTGCTTGGTGTTGCTGATTTGCACACGCATCGCAGCAGCACAACCCGTGGCTACACCGCCAGCGCCGAATAAACCGGACGCGGCGGAGCCACGTACCGAAGACAACGCCGACGAAGCCGACCCCGACGCAGCATTTTCCAACGGCTTTATCGGCCGAGCTCGATTAGTGCTCGAAGTTGATGATTGCCCAGCTAAACCGACCCTGCCGCAAGAGAAGCTGATTAGCATCGCGCGTGAACACTACAATCGCGGTGAAATTTTGTACGTGCAAGGCGAATACGCCGGCGCGGTTCAAGAATTCACCGCAAGCTACTGTTTGTATCCGTACTTCACCATTCTCAAAGACATTGGGCAGGCCTACGAACGGCAACTCGACTACCAGCGTGCGATTGCATACCTTGAGCGCTACGTTTTTGCGGTACCCGCCGATGCCAAACCGGCAGGCAGTTGTGGCGTTGACCCACAACAAGATCGCAAGAACGTCGCGGCCCGGGTGTCGGTGCTGGCTGCACTGCCAGCGCGTATCAAAGTCACCACCTCGCCCGAAGGCGCAGCGATTACCATGGCCGCAGACACCGGCATCGCTGCGCGAGGAATCGCCGGTGGCAAACTAATCGAAACCCGCGCCGGCCATTACGAAATGACGGCGACCCTCGAAGGTTACGAAACGGTAACCCAAGAAATCGACGTCGAAGTCGGCAAACCCTACGGCTACTACATTTCATTGCCTCGGCAAAAAGGCCAACTTTCGGTCGTCACGGTGCCCGATGGAGGTCGTATCACCGTCGATAGTCGCGTGGTCGGCACCGGCAGTGTCACGCTGGACGTGATCGCGGGTGACTATCAAGTTCATGTTGATTTACCAGGTCGAACCTCGGTTGACCTCACCGTTACCGTGTTGCCCAAAAAAGAAAATCGTGTCGTAGTTGAACTGCCACCCACGCCGGAAACCGGACGCACGCAGCTACTACCTGGGCTCGCGTTAGGTGGCATGATCGTCGGCTTTGGCGTTGATGCTGCAACTTCAAATTCGAGTGACGACATCGGCATTGCATATTCATTTCTCGGGCTCAGTCTGGGCGCAGGCGCAGCTTATCTCGCAGTGCCACGAGACATCCCGTTGGGCACCAGTTCACTAACCATTACTGGAATCCTTACTGGCGCTACCGCTGGGGGTGCACTTGGCAGCGTATTGAGTAGTCGTGACGAGGTCACATTATACGGCGCGTCGATCGGCGCCGCCACCGTCGGGCTTGCGGCTTACATCGCCGGCCGTCGCTCGGAGATCTCCTCGGGTGATGCGGCGTTGATTAACTCGGGCGTACTGTGGGGCACCGCCGCTGGTGCTATTTTCGGCAACACCTTTGAACCATCCGATAAACTTCGCGCTGGCCTCGTGCTGACCGGATTGACGTTAGGATCGGTCAGCGCCAGTTTGTTAACTCGAACCTTTGATCTTTCGCGACGTCACGTTGCACTCATCGACCTCGGTGGCGTGTTGGGCTTGGCGCTGGGCTACTCGGTGACGTCCGCGTTTGATAGCAACGGCACGCCAGTCACCGGCCAAACCCGAGCGCATTTTAGTCTCGCGGGCCTCGCTGTCGGGATCCTCGGCGGCGCGCTGCTCACCCGTAACCTTGATGCCCCGCGGTCTATCGCGCTGAGTCCACAACTCAGCTCGACGCGCGACATCGATGGCAATAAAGTCATGACGCTGGGCTTCGGCACTGGATTTTAGGTCGCTCGCTGTATGCGCTATCTAGGCTCGATCATTCGACATCACATTGTACTCATCGCGATGTTGGCCTGCGTGACGTTTGGCTGGATCATTAATGGCCGCTATTTCCCCTGGCTGGCGGTGATCGTCGGTGTCGATTGGTTCTTCATCAATATCTTCAATCGCATCACCGATGCAAAAGAAGACGTTGCCAACGCCGTGCCTGGCGCCGAGCAAGTTGCGGTAGCGCGCCGCTGGCTGGAGCCGGCGGCCGTTGTCGCGCTGGCCGGCTCGTTTGTGGTGACGCAGTGGGCGTATCCGACGCTGTGGCCATGGCGGGTTGCGGTGCAGCTGGTTGGCCTCGCATATTCGTATCGCTTGGTGCCAACCCCGTCGGGGCGTAAGCGACTTAAAGAATTTTATCTGATCAAGAATACCGGCTCAGCCGCGCTGTTTGTGGTGACGTGTATTATTTATCCTTGGCAGGCCAGCGGCACGCCGAGCATTTTCCCCCTCGGTGGAATTGTGGCGTTGGCTATTTTCTTTCCGTTATATGAACTGAGTTACGAAATTATCTACGATCTGCGCGACCTGCCGGGCGACCGGACGGAAGGCATTCCGACGTTTCCGGTAGTGCATGGCGAGGTGGTGAGTGTGCAGATCATTCATGGCTTGCTGGTTGCGGCGGTATGCACGTTGCTGGGAGGTTTTGGGCTTGGTGTGCTCGGCGTACGCGAGCTGCTGATGGTGGTTGCACCGGGGTTGCAATGGCTGCTGCTGCGACGGTGGCTCAAGCGCGGGATTGTGCATGAGGATTGTGTGAAGCTCACCCATATTGGGAGTGCGTTGCTTGTGGTGTTTTTAGTTGGGACGTATGTGTGGGTACGGGCTGGGTTGCCGGGGAATGTTTTTGTGCGGTAGGTGGGTGAGCTTGTAGGATGAATAGGTGGGTGAACGGGTGGGTGAACGGTCGGCTCACAGAGGCTCCGGAGGGAGCAAGGTGGAGCTTGCGCGGTTGCACTGCGGTTGGCCGCGCGGCCGCGTAGACCTGTGCTCGCGCGAAGCCTGATGCGCCGCCGTCGCGTCGCGGGCATTTGATGGCGAAGACTGGTGACGGGGATTTTTCGGTGATGACAATTACATGTCCGGTTTTCGGACATATTTTTCATTTGAGAATTTTACAATTATTTTTCGATTTATGTTGACGTGGTTTTTAGATAAATAATTGCAGTGCCTACGTGTAGCTGGTGAAACGATCGTGCAAGGCGGTGATGTGAGCGACACGGGGCGATGGGCTGGGTCCCCGGATTTTTCTCGTTGCCGTGAGGTTTCGCAGCGCAGTGAGCCAACGGTAGCGTCGAAAAAAAAGGTGATAGAGTGTTTTTATGCAACACGGTGCAGAGGTGAAGGTGGCGCTTGATGTCGATGCGCTGGGGGATCAAATCGCTGAAATGTCAGCACATATTGATGCTGCGATGCATCGCTTGTTGAAGGCGATTCGGGAATTCGACAGTGCTGCGGGCTGGCATGTGCAAGGTGCGCTGTCGTGTGCACATTGGTTAGCGTGGCGAGTGGGATGGGATTTGCGTACAGCACGGGAACGGGTGCGGGTTGCACGCAAGTTAGCTGAATTGCCGCTGGTCGACGAAGCATTGCGAATTGGTGCGATGTCGTATTCGCAAGCGAGGGCAATTTCGCGAGTGGCGACGACGGAGAAGGAAGCAGTTTGGATCGAGTATGCCAAGCGCATGCCAGCATCGCAGCTGGATACATTGTGCAAGTCGTATCAGGACGTACAAGCGTATGATCAAGCGCACGGGGCTGGTACGATGACCGGTGCGGGGCTTGCCACACATGTTGCAGCGCAACGCACGGTGACTCGGCGCAGTCTCGACAATGGCATGGTCAAGTTTGAAGTTGTACTGCCCAGCTACGAAGCGGCGATCGTTTGGACGGCGCTTAATGCTGGGATTGCAAAAGTACGAGCGGAACCGTCGCCTTCTGAACACACTCCCGCGGAACCGTTGGCCACGCGCCCTGCTACGACAGCTCAGACTCCCGAGGAACCGCTCGATGCGGAGCAGTCTTCGGAGGAACACTCGCCCGCTACATCGCCAACCGCAAAAGCAACAACGACGGCCGACCGTGGCCGGCAACGAGCCGATGCATTCATGGACATTATCCAAGATCATGTGCGTGGTGCGCGACCGCAGCGCACGCCGATCGAAATCATCATCACGGTGCCGCACGCCGGCCTGCACGGTTCCGCGGGACCGTCGGATCTCGCCATGATGGCCGATGGTGAAGTCATCGCCGCGTCCACTGCTCGACGGTTATGCTGCGACGCTGGTGTGGTGGTTGCCCACGTCGATGCTCACGGTATACCGCTTTCTGTCGGTCGCAAGACCCGCACGATTCCAGCCGCAATCAATCGAGCATTGCATCTGCGCGATCGCACCTGCCGGTTTCCCGGTTGTACCCACAGTCGCTACGTTGACGGTCATCACATTAAGCACTGGGCCAACGGTGGCGAAACGGCGCTGTCGAATCTCATGCTGTTGTGCAGTGCGCACCATACGCTGCTGCACGAAGGCGGCTGCCGGGTCGAAGCCAACGGCGGCAATGGCTGGAATTTTTTCGATCATCGCAACCGGGTCATCGAAGCACAACCAGCACGCATTACAGCAAGCAACATTGATGCGCGACATGGCCTTGCAGCGTTGCACAATGCCCATGCCGAGCTCGCCATCACGGCCAATACCAACGCGTCAAAATGGACCGGCGAGCCAGTCGACTATGCCAGGTGCATCGACGATTTGGTGTGATTCGCAGCGGACTGGATCAGTCGAGAATGTCCGAAAACCGGACTATTTGTAACGATGTTCGGTGGTCGTGGCACCGGCATCAAACCAATTGCCAGAAACAATGCCGACGCCGGCTTTGAAACACATTTCCCAACCAGCTTCGTCACCCATGGCGTAGGTGTAGCCGGTGCACCAGGTGCCGACTTCGCCAGGTTTAGCCCAGTGCACCGATAGCGCGCCTTCTGCATCTTTTAGTTCGGTGTTATGAGCCACTGGCACGGTAGCGAGCAGCATCTCTTGCGGATTCGGGCTGGCAAATTGTTTGGCCAACTCGGCTTCGTCAATGCCAGAGTAGTAGCCCCACACGCCTTGCGCATTGCGCAGCCAATACATCGTGGGCAAGTTGCCCTCCCCTGCGCCTGTGCAACTCAGTTTGGCAACGCTGGCAGAACCGATGGTGCGCACGTTTTCGACAGTGCAGGTCATAGTGCCATCGGCCGTGGTGGTGGGCGGGCCCATGTCAATCGGCGGCGTAGTTTTGGTTTCGAGTGCAAAGGTCCACGTCTTGCCTTGCTCGAACAACGCACCGGTTACGTCGCCGGTAGCTTTGCTTTCGCCGCCGACAGTTTCGGCTTTTTTGGTTGAGCTACCGCATGCGGTCAGCCCCAAGATCACCAGCGCACTGAGTTTTTTCATCGCTGCATCCTGCATGAAATCGATGCCGAAAACAGCACAGCCGCGATGCAAAACACCGCGGCCGTGGCTAGCAACCGAAAAGTAAACGTGAGCTTACTTCGGGTCCATCGACTTCATGAAGTTGGTGACATCAGCATTGTCTTGGCACTTCATCAGGCCTTCCATCGCTGGCATCATGATTTCGCTCAGCTTCTTGCCGAATTTTTCCTCGAAGTCTTTTTTCTTGGTGGCATCGGCGTCGAATGCTTTGCCGGCCTTGATCATGGCTTCCATGTCACCTTTGATGCCGTTAAGCGCGGTGGCCATCTTTGGACAATCGCCATTGGCACCTTTGATGGCGTCAGCGAACTTGGTCATGACACCAGTCGCCATTGCACCGGCTTCGTCAATCGACATTGCAACACCAGCTGCGGCAACCACGGTTGGGTCAGCTTTAGGTGCTTCACCAGCTGGCACGTCACCAGCTTTTGGCGCTTCCGTTGGCTTTGCGGCTTCAGCAGATCCAGCGGCCGAACCAGCAAGAGCGGTGGTTGGCGTTGGTGCAGGGGCGGCTTTTTTGTCTTCCTTTTTACAGGCGGCAAACGTGATCAATGATGCGAACAAAACGGTGGCGATGGTTTTCATATTCGTAAAATCTACCTTTCTCCCAGTGTCTAACGCAGCCGACGCAGCCTCGCAACAATTCAATTGTCAGCGATTGATTGCAGTTGTTGCTGCGAAACAAGGCGCCGTTCCCACCGTTCACGGCACCTTTTGAGATCTTTCGGATTCACACTAGTACTTAACAGCCAGCGGCTAGCGGGTTATCTAAGCAGCGTTGGTCGATCTTGATACCAGCCTTCACGGCCGCCGCTTCAACAGCCGCATTGGCAGCCTCGACACGCCGTTCCAGCTCAGCTAATTCTCGATTCAATGCTTCTATCTGATTATCGGCACTGACCTCTTCCGCCTCGGTTTTAGCGGCCGCGAGAGCCTGGACGGCCGCATGTAGGCGAACCATGAGGTTTGCGATTTCGGCCGTTACTGCAACCATCGCATCATCAGCGTCTTGAGCGGCTTTTTCCATTGTTGCAGCACTCAGTTCGGCGTTAGCCACAGCTGCGTCGGCTGTAGGCGCGACAGCGGCGGATCCAGTGGCTGAAACAATAGGCACCGTGGTTGGCGTTGGTGCAGGAGTGGCTTTTTTGCCTTCCGCTTTGCACGCGGCAAACGCGAGCACTGATGCAAACAAACCGGTGGCGATGGTTTTCATAATCCCCGCATGTAACGCAGCCGATGCACCCTGACAACTGTTCAATTGTTAGCGGTTGTTCTTGTTCGTTGGCATCGAGATCAGAACATTTCTGCCAAGCGGCTCCAGGCTCGCTTGAGCACGCCGCTGTTGGTTTCTTGTTGCGCGCCACGGCCGATGATTTGAATGGAGCGGTTTTGTGCAGCGCCAAACATGACCAGGCCAACGCCGGTGGCGTAGGCTGGCGAACGCACGACATCGACGAGGCCGCCGATTTTGGTCGGCATGCCGCGGCGGGTTGGTAGGCCAACCACTTGTTCAGCGATTTCGGCAACGCCTTCCATGGCGGTTGCGCCGCCGGTGATGACCAGGCCCGCAGCCAAGCTGTCGAAGTAGCCCGAGCGCATCAAGTCGCGCTTAACGTGTTCGAAGATTTCTTCGATGCGGGGCTCAATGACTTCAACCAACTTCATCCGTGGAAACACGCGTGGACCACGGCCGCCAACCGATGGCACTTCCATGGTTTCGTTTTCGTCAACCAGGTTGCGCGCAGCACAACCGTACTTGCGTTTGATCTTTTCCGCCGAATCAAGTGGGGTGCGCAGCACGGTGGCGATGTCATTGGTGACGTGACCACCACCGAGGGGCAAGACGCTGGTGTGGACGATGGCTCCGTCGCAGTACACCACGATGTCGCAGGTGCCGCCGCCGATGTCGATCATCGCAACGCCGAGTTCTTTTTCATCTTCTTCGAGCACGGCTTGCGACGCAGCCAGTGGCTCCAACACGATGTCGGCCACTTGCAGGCCGCAGCGATTCGCGCACTTCACAACATTTTGTGCGCTGGTAACCGCAGTGGTCACAATGTGAACTTTGGCTTCGAGCCGCACGCCGGCCATGCCGAGTGGGTCGCGAATGCCATCTTGATCGTCGATGACATACTGTTGTGGCAAGACGTGCAGGACTTCGCGGTCCATCGGAATCGCCACCGCTTTGGCGGCTTCGATGACGCGCGCGATGTCGGAGTCACGCACTTCTTTGTCTTTGACTGCAACAATGCCATGCGAGTTGAGGCCCCGCACATGCGCGCCCGAAATCGCAGCATACACTGTCGAAATTTCGCAGCCAGCCATGTTCTCAGCTTCGTCGACGGCTTGTTGAATCGACTGCACGGTGGCGTCGATATTCACCACCACGCCACGGCGCAACCCACGCGAAGGCGCTGACCCGATACCGATAATATCAATGCCGTCCTCGGTCACTTCACCTACGATGCAGGCGATTTTGGTAGTGCCGATGTCGAGTCCGACGATGATATCGTTGCTTTTGGTCTTGGCCATGTGGTGGGTCTTTCAATCCTTGGCGAATGCGACAGTGAGTTGGTCAGGTTGATAATCGAGACGAAATTCGCGGGCCGATGACTTTTCAGCCGTCGACAGTGCGGCCCAAGCGGCATCAAACGTTGCCAGCCGCAAAGCTAGGCCATCGCCGCCACCCAGATGAATTTCGGTGGTGCCAGCGACGTTGCGCAGCGTGTAGGCTTGGTGATCTAAGCTGATTTCAGCAATCGCTGGCCGTTCGGAATTACTGCGCCAGTCGGTCATCAGCGCGAGCGCTGCACGCAGCCGCTCAGCTACCAGCGCGGGACTTACCGTGAACTCGCTGCGCGCAATGCCACTAAAAATCGGCAGCTCCGCGATGTCGTCGTGAGCAAAATCGATGCGCTTAAACGGCTGGCCTTTGGCATCGATAAAATACATCTCGCCGAGCACGGCAACAGCTACGGCTTGACGCTCGCGCACGTGGACGCGAACAGTGTTGGGTAAATGCCGCGACACATCGACCTGCGCAACCCACGGCAAGCGCCGCAGCACAGGCTCGGATTGTGCGACATCAGCTTTGAAAATGTTCTCGCCGAGGTGCAACGGCATGGCCGCGATGATTTCGGCGTCGCTCAATTTTTGATTGCCATCAATTTCGATGGTGCGGATCGCAAACCGTGGCGACGTAGTTAAAAACTTATAGCCAAACCAGGTAGCCGTGCCAGCGGCGCCAAACAAAGCCACGGCCACGGCCGCCATACGCAGACGCTTGGCAACAGCCCAGACCTGGGCAGCGAGCACGCGCGGCGAGCCTAGCCGCGACCATACCGACTGGATCTTACGATTGGATTTGGACTTTCCGCCCCGCACCGGACGACGCGCACGCCAACCGCCAGCATTCGCCGACGACTCGCTTCCCTTGCGGTCATGCATGTCCATCTAGGCAAATAGCCATGGCTGGAGGCGTGGGGCAATTTTTTGGAAGTAATCCGGATCACTTTCGCGTCAGCCGGGAGCGCACGAAATCGACCTCAGGTTCGCAAGAAATCGTCAACTATCTGAAATTAATCATTAATAACTACAAAAACTTCAGTATCGCCAACCCGTCGGTCAGAGCTGCTCGAACGTGAAGGTTCGGCATCTCGCACCACCCTGACATCACGATCAGTACGGTCGTTGGCGCTGCTGCTGCGGTCATCCTCATCATCCGGCACCAGATCAACCGGCCGTGCGCCGTTGTTGCTAGCCGTTGGTTTGACGGTAGCAGCCGCAGTTGGCTTTGGCCGCGGCCGAGCCTTGGCCGCAGGACGCTTCACCGTTGCTGCCGGTTTTGGCTTGGTCCGTGGCTTCCAAACCTGGGCTTGAGCCGTTGGGATCAGCGCAAGCAGTAGCGAAGCTGAAAACAAAGCAGTCACCAGCGGTCGCAGACGAAAAATGCGCATGCGTTATTGTGCCACAGCCGACCCCCGACGCCAGCCAACAATTGCAGCGAGAACGCACGAATATTTCTGAACCACATGCCGGCCTACGCGGCACGCCAGTTGATGCGCTTGCGCCGACGGCCAAGTCATGGTGACTAGGAATTTTAAGTGACGCGCTAGCAACGTTTCCCGAATTTATGTGAAAATGGACGATATGGCTGGTTCGAGTAAAGATCTAAAGCCTTTGAAGGTGCAAGTGAATGAGCCTGGCTGCGGTCGCTGTCGTGATGACGAGCCGATCGGGTTCGCGTTTGAGTTTGCGTATCAACCCATTGTCGACCTGAGCAAACGGGAGATTCGCGGCCATGAGGCGCTGGTTCGAGGGCCCACCGGGGAGAGTGCACACAGCGTGCTGTCGCAGGTGAACCACGACAATCGCTACAGGTTTGATCAATTGTGCAGGGTCAAGGCCATCAAGACTGCCGCGCGCTTAGACTTGCAGGGTTACCTGTCGATTAACTTTATGCCAAATGCGGTCTACGAGCCGGCTGCGTGTATCCGGACAACGATTCTCGCTGCTGATGAGTGTGGATTTCCTATCGAGCGCATCATGTTTGAAGTGACCGAAGGGGAAATCATCGCCGAGCGTAAGCATCTAATAACAATTTTGCGCGAGTATCAGCGGTTTGGATTTCGTACTGCCATCGACGATTTTGGAGCAGGCTACGCCGGGCTTACGCTACTCGCAGATTTCCAACCTGACATTGTGAAGCTAGATATGGAACTTTTGCGAGGAATTGATCGACATCCGGTCAAACAAAAAATCGTCGCAGCGGTTGTCGAGCTTGGCAAACAGCTCGATGTCACAATTCTTGCTGAGGGCGTTGAAACCAAACCCGAACGTGACTTTCTTGCGGGACTGGGAATCACGCTCATGCAAGGATATCTTTTTGCAAAACCGGCGTTCCAGAGTGCGGGTGTCGTACCTGACGACGCTTGGATTTAGAGCGCTGGAGTTGCACACACTTGCGGCAGCTCTTCGACCGCGAGGCGGATCAACCGGCCACGTTTGAAGGTAAATTGCGCACGAACCTGGGCGTCTTTGCATTCTACAATGCCGGCTTTGACCACACAGGTGCCGCGCATCGCGCGCTTTTCCAACTCGCCAAAGTTTTCGACTTGATCTGGCGCCAACGACATGATGGAGCTGTCTTCGTCAGTGGTTTCATCGTCACCGTACGAAATCCGGGTTAACCCGCGACGATCGATGAACCCAGCCAGTGGCACCTCTGCATGCGCAGCAAGACACAACGCGCGCAGCTGCAACAACGGTTTGGCTGAAGCGCTGGGCACCAATGCAGTGCCCAAGGCCCGCGACGCGAGACCTGCAAGCTCACAGTTTGCATCGCGAGCGATGCGCTGCAACGCGGCCCGGCCATCCGCGTCGAGTTTGCCGTCGTTGGCTTCAATCACGGCCAGCAAGGCTTCGCGGCGAGCAGCCACCGGCAATTGCACATCACCGATCGCCGCAACAATTTCACTGCGCGCTTCTTCGATAGTTAGATGGTCCAACGTTTCTGCGAGATGATGTTCATGGAGTAACCGCGCCATCACTGCAGGTGTATTTTCACCCGATAGTGGCACCGTACGGAACACGCGATGCGCTGCGATCGCCATGTCGTACAACAGCGCGTCACCGTCGGGCCCAAGCGGTAACAGCTCAAACGCCGCATTGGGCAACTCGGTTTCAGGCAGTGGCAAACCAGCAAGGGCGATCAATTCTGGTGCCACCGAAATGGCATCGTTGTCGTCGAGCTGATCGATGCTCCATAACGCGAGTTCACGACGCAAACACGGCTCGGTCAGCGTCGCGTCGGCCGGCGTATCGATAAGTTCGAATACCGGCGAACAGGCATTGCCGAGGTTGCGGCTCGGGCACACGAAATTGCCGCTTCGCAACATGGCCCGCGCCAGCGGTTTTGTGATTGCAGCATTGCGCGGGATTTCACCGAGCTTGACAGCGAGATCTTCGGTGGTGGGATTGATGCGTTGCCAGATAGCCAGGGCATCTTGGTCACTGGAGATCACCACCTTAGCCCAATCAATATTCACATACTTTTTAGGCGGGTCATCATGAGCCTGGTTGGTTGGCGGTGCGGGCTGCGCGGGCGCAGCTGTGGCAACCACCACCGTGACTGGAGAATCGCGGCGCGCAGCTGGCGTGCCACACGCGGCCAGCAACGCCACCGACGTCAGCAAGGATGCAAGCAGCTCGAACTTCGTCATACGCAACGGACACCTCGCGGGCTCTCAGGTTTCATGCAATCGCCGGGGCAACGCCCAAGCGGCCGGCTTTGTGTCATTGTGCGAGCAACTTTTGGAGGATGCTATGAAATTGCACAAGGTTATTTTCTCAGCGCTGGTGGTTTTGGGGTTTTCGGCGTCGGCCTATGCCGACCAGCAAAACAATCGCGTGGAAGCGGTCGCGCGAAAAGCGCCGCCAGCCAATGCCGGTGCCCAAGCTTATGTTGTGCAACTACCCGTGGCCCCGCCACAACCCCTGGCCAAACCAACTCCGGCCCCAGAATTGGTGGCCTTAGGCAAACTCGCCAAAGGCACCATGAAATGCAAAGGCATGATGATGCTGCCCGATGGCGCGTCGGTGCCTTTACTCGCCAATGCCACCACCAAAGTCGACCTCGACGGATTTTGGTTGCACATGTCGTACGCCCAAACTGGCAGTAAAGCCGGATTCAAGTTTGAATCATTCACGAGCTACGATAGCAATACCAAAACCTGGCATCGCCTCATGGTCACCAACATGGGTAGCCAAGAAGTCTCGACCTCCGAGGGCACCAAAGATGGCAAATCGGTATGGAATGCGATCTCCACGTCGTCGCACGGCGTGGCCATGGGCCGCCACTATGAAGAAATGGTCGGCAAAGAACTAAAAATGTGGGGCGAATATTCAAGCGATCGCGGCAAAACCTGGAGCAAGGCCTACGAATCGACCTGCAAGAAGTAGCCGCTGGTCACGCGTGTACCTCAACGATTACTAACCCTGGCCATTTACAGCGTTGCGCTTTTCCGGCACCACCCCGTGATGGAATTTCCGGTTTTGCACATTGCGCCGATTGACGACAACGCCCGCAGCGCCGCGTTGATTCGCCAAAATCAACTGACCAAACCAACCGGCGCCTTAGGGTTGCTCGAAGCCACCGCTGTGCAGCTGGCTGGAATTTTGCGCAGCGAACAGCCGCAGATTAATGCGCCGGCAGCGCTCATTTTTGCCGCAGATCATCCGGTAACCCAGCACGGTGTGTCGGCGTATCCCGCCGAAGTTACCGCAGCGATGGTCAGCAATTTTGCCCGTGGCGGCGCGGCCGCAAGCGTGCTGGCACGACTGCACAGTGCCAGTTTGCACATCATTGATGTGGGCGTGCTGCATGCAACGCAGCCGTGGCCAGGCACTGCGGTTAGCCTCCATCGCGAGGCCGTCGCTGACGACGCATGTGGTGACATCGCGAATTCCGATGCGATGACGGCAGCAACATTTGGCCGTGCGTTTGCGGCCGGCGTCGCAGCGGTTAATCGCTTGCCAGCGGATTGCAACCTGGTTGCCCTCGGTGAAATGGGCATAGGCAATACCACCTGTGCCGCAGCGGTCACCGCAGCCTTGCTCAAGCTCACCGCAGCCAATGTCACTGGCGCTGGCACCGGCGTCGGAGGCGACGTGTTGGCACGTAAAATTGCGGTGGTTCAGCACGCCGCCAACCGAGCCACCGGTTTGCCACCCGCTGAAATTTTGCGCATCTGTGGTGGTCGCGAATTAGTTGCCATCGCTGGTGCGGCGCTGCGTGCGGCTGCAACCGGTCGGGCCGTGCTGGTCGACGGTTTTATCGTAACCGCAGCCATCGCATGTGCCGTGCAAGCCGTGCCGGCGCTACGCCCGTATCTACTATTTGCGCATCGCTCGGCCGAACGCGGTCATGCGGCGCTATTGCATGCGTTGCACGCGGTGCCACTCATCGACTTGGAGCTGCGCCTAGGCGAATGCTCCGGTGCCTTGCTGGCCCTGCCGTTGATTCAGGCAGCGTGTGGGTTACACAACCAAATGGCAACGTTCGCTGATGCGGCCGTGCCCGATCGCAGCCCGGTGTAGTCGCATGCAATCGCTTCGCCTATTTTTGCGTTCAGGTCGCGCTGCAGTTACGTTTTTAACGCGCATTCCAGTTGGTGGATTTCCGTATACCGACGACGAATGGCGCTGGGCGAGCGCGTGGTTCCCAATGATTGGCGCACTCCTGGGTGTGATCTATGGGCAGATTTTTATTCGGCTCGGCGGTGCCGGCGGCTTGGTCGCCGCAACATTGGTGATCATCGCCGGGCTGCTCATCACCGGTGCATTTCACGAAGACGGCTTGGCTGACAGCGCCGACGCATTAGGCGGCGGCTATACCCGCGACCGGGTACTAGAGATTCTCAAAGATTCGCGCGTCGGTGCGTTTGGCGCAGCAGCACTTACCGTCGTGCTGTTATTGCGAGTCGCGCTGATCGCTCGGCTCGGCGCCCACGCGGCTGTTGGGCTGGTGGTCGCGGAATGTGTCTCGCGCACAGCGCCGGTGTGGATGATGGCGTTGGTGCCGTACGCAACCGCCGATGCTGCTGCCAAAAGCCGCCTGATCACGCGCGCCGGCATGCCGCAAACCCTCGTTGCCACCGCCTGGCCGCTGGCGTTGCTGCTTGGCTTGTTGGTGACGCAGCAACTTTCATGGCTGCAAGTTTTTGCCATCGTAGTGCACGTCGGCATCGTGACCAGCTTGTTGCTCAGCAAGTTTATCGACCGCGTGGGCGGCGTCACTGGCGATTTTCTCGGCGCCACCCAACAAATAT
>JAYWHS010000267.1:0-5002 GCA_043777635.1 Kofleriaceae bacterium
GCGTTTCGGCCTCCACTGAAAACTGCACGGCTTCAGCGTGCCGATTGGCACGAAATGCAAGCACCGCCGTGTTGAGCAAAACCAGCCCGCGCGCATCACCGGCGATTTCTGGGCGAAGCAGAAGTTCACGATATGCAAGCAAGGCATCGTCTACTTTGGATAATTTTGTCAGGATCGACGCACGGTCGACTTTGATTTGCAAATCCATGATCTCTCGGCATTGGCCGACGTCACAAATCTTCTTGGCAGCATCAATCAACCTCAACGCGGCTTCTTCGTTCCCCAGCGTTGACGCCACAGTCGCCTCTAGCGCAGTAATCTCAGCGCTGAAGGTGTCTGCTTCTCCTACCCTAGTCGCGGTCGATCGAGCCATTGCCAACCACGTCTGTGCTGCCTTGGTTTCAAGTTGCGCCAAACACTCTCGCGCAACTCCAATGTAGCCTCGGACTCGAATCTGGTCGCTGCCAAACTCATCGGCATACATCGACGCACGTTGGAACGCGGCGATGGAAGCTTCGCGATCACCGCGCATTGACATGCGAGTAGCGAGTTGCTCGTAAGCGAGAGCCAAAATCCCCAGCTCACGCTTGGCCGTCGCTTCTTGAATAATCGCTAGCGTCGGCTGGTCACCATCGACCGAAAAGTCTGCGTCTCCTGTCGCGGTCTGCATCGAATTCGCTCGCAATCGATGCAACAAATCGCGGTCACGCGCAATTCTGGCTTCTCTAAAATTGGTCGCAACACAACCTTGCGCGTCAGACAGCGGGTCGATGAGGATCAAACTGCTGGCAACGATCTCCGCATCGGCTGCCTCGAGGCGACTGAGCGTGCTGGTGAACATCGATACGTACTCGGAGAGGCAATCGCGCGCCATCTCACTAACCTCGGGTGGAGCTTTGCACGCTTGCTCTGCTGCGCTTGTCCATTGCGACACGACGCTGTCGAGTTGACCGTCGACTGCGCGAAATTTTGCACCATCGGCGTCGGCACCCGACTTCGCAAACGCCGACGCGATCCGATCTTTGGCGTCTCCGTCCCAAACCTCGGTTAACTCGCTGGTCCACGGACACCGCAATGGCGCCGCCATTCGTGACGACGTAGCCCACATTCCAGTGCCAGCAACAGCAGCGAACACGGTCACCGCGCCAGTCGCAATCCACCTTCTACGTATGATTTTTCGGCGCGCCAAAGCATCGGCAAACGCATCGACCGACTGCCAACGATTCGCTGGGTGGAGCTGCAATGCTCGACGGAGAATGGCGATCGTCGGCCGATGCCAAGTATTGCGCGCGCGCGAAACTCGCGGCGAGGGTGAATTCGGTGACGCTGCCGCCGAAGAGGGGACCAAAATGGTCCCTGGTAAAGCCGGCCCCGCTTCAATCGCACGATACCGATTCATGTCCGCAAACGGCCGGGCGCCAAACAGGATTTCCCAAATCGTCACCGCGAGTGCAAACTGATCAGCCGCTGGCGTTGCCACCTCGCCGAGCATTTGCTCCGGCGCCATGTACGCAGGTGTCCCAACAATCGCGCCCTCTTGGGTTTGGCTGTCGGTTTGAGAATCAGAATACCCGCCCTTGCTCTCAAGTTGGTCCGATGACCGATCCAGCGACCGAGCGAGACCAAAGTCTCCGAGCACCGCGCGACCGTCGGAATCGATTAATACGTTATCCGGCTTGATGTCGCGATGCACAAATCCGCCTGCATGCACCGCCGCAACCCCGCTCGCGAGGCCCACCGCTAACGCCATCCTCTGGCCCCAGGACAAGTTTTTTTCGTCGAGAAGCTGCCGCAACGAACCACCTGGAAGTAAATCCATGGCGACAAATGGCACTCCGAACAAGGCGCCACCATCGAAGATTGTCAACACATTTGGATGTCGCAACTTCGCAAGAGCGTGTGCTTCACGCTGCAACCGAACCACAGCATCGTCGCTCGCTCGGCCGCGGCGCAACAACTTGACCGCAACGTTGCGTTGGAGTTGTTGATCGCTAGCGCGATACACCGCGCCAAACGCTCCGCGTCCGATAATGGCTTCTAATCGATAGCGCCCAAAAACATGTGGCAGGTTCGTTGGCTCGCCGGCCTCGAGCGATTCGCCAGGCGGCGCAGTGCTTCCGTCTCGGGTATCCGCCAGCGCGGTTGGTATATCGGGCGAATCGCCGTTGATGGTCGAGTCCGTATCGTGCTGCCGCGATTGACATCGTGCACAACCAGCAACATGGTCAGCGAGTCCACCTGCGGGCCGTCCAGTCAATGCCCAATCACGGACCGCCACCAGCGTGGGGCATTTCGATTCAACCGACACCCCAATATGCTACGCCGCAATGCAGCAGAATACCATCGTGAGCTGGCTATCGCGAGTTCGGCATTTGCCCTGCCGTCGGCAGGAACACAGCTCCGTCAAACACAAACGTAAACGCAATCAAAAAAGAAGTGGCGCGCTACCTCGAGTGCGGAGATGTGAGATTCGGCTTCACCGAAGTCACATGCAGCAGCTGCAACGAAGCCCGACTGGTAGCCTTCTCATACAAAGGCTGCGGCTGGTGCCTCAGCTGTACAACGCGTCGCAGCCTCGATATCGGTTGCGGACCTCGTGTTCACCACCGAAGCCATCATCGCGGAAAAACCGAAAAAAGAAGACAAGTCGGCCGTCGGTCACGAAGGCCACGACCACGACTAGTCACCCACGAGCCTCGTCGGTGCTTCGGCGCTGACCTGACTACGGCCCATGTCGCGTTTCCTTCGGGAGCCGCGTGCCGCCGACCATAAGCGAACCGTCCTGTCCGTCGCCCCACAGGACGTCGTAGTCGACGACGTCGCGGCCGACCACCAACTGCTGTCCGCGGACAATAAGGCTCTGCGCCACGAGGCTGCCGGTTACCATCAGGTGGCAGGCCGCCTCCGTGTCCTCGTTGCCAATCGAGCGCTCGACGTGGAGGTTGCCCCGGACCACGAGGCGATCGATGTCCGGCCAGCCAGCCGGACTGCGGTCAAGGTCGAGCCGCTCCAGGGTAAGGTTCCCTTCATGCACGAGGGCGTCCCCGTCCGTGAGGCTCTCGGCGTCCCACTCACTCGGAACAGATGGCGCAACTCCTCGTTCGAAACGCGTCGGAAGTTTGCGCGCTCGGCCAGCTCACGTAGGTTCATCTATTCTCGGCTCCCATGCTCGAGTATCAACAAGGTCGTAAGCGCTCCTGCAAGCGCACGCGAAGGCGAAGGCGCAGGTTCGTCGACAGCCTGGCGGAAACTGTCGAGCGCGATGGGGGATTGTGCACATGAAAGCACGCCGCTACGTTTGCGATCAGGTTCGAAGCGAGGTCGCAGTGCGTTGTGCAACGCGTAGCTACGGCGCAATCCCAATGGCGCCGACAATGTTCTCAACGCCGCTTGGAAACGCAAACGAACCAACATCGGTGACGCCACCTGCGCTACCAAAGACCAAGTGCCGTACACCGGAAACTTCGGCGACAAAGACGTGGCCTTTCAACGCACCGCGCTCGATCATAGCCATGCCACTGGGTAGTTGCGGCGCTGCGCCCATGTAGGCGACTTTGCCAGCAACCTGATAGGCCCCGGCTGTGCCGCCACGATCGACGACGAAGATGGCATCGCCAAAGCCGCTGGCGACTACGCCAAGATCTGCGAACGGTGAGACTCGAATGGCCGCCACGTCATTGATGACAACCGAACCAACATTGCTGAGCCCACCGACAGTGGAAACAATCGCGACCTTGTTGGCGATGCCGCCAAATTGGCTGGTGTCGCCAATCCACAGTGTGTTGCGCTCGGCTGACCAATAGCCACCGCCGACCGAGGCTTCGTCGTGACCAAAGGCATCAACACCAGCAAGCACGGCAGCCGGCGCAGCGACATCGATGCGATGTGCATCGGCACCCGCAGCACTGTTGCCAACATCACGGGCTACCACCAATGCGGTGGTTGCAGAATCGTAGAACATCCATTTTGCCAATTTGCTTTCAACCACGCGCTCGGGCGTCGACAACGTGCCATCGCAGCCGATGCGCGATTTGTACAACCCGCCACCATTGTTGCGAAAGTTACCGTCGACGATAAACGCAAACTGCCCGGTCGGATCCACGGTCACGCTATCGGCGTAAAAATTGCCGGTGAATTTGGCATGCACCACCGTTGGGGTCAGGTCGTCGAGGGTAAACACCCCAACCGAACCATCTTTTTGCGCCAGCAAGCCAACTTTGCCATCAGGCGTAAACGCGATTTCACCGCTGACGGCCGTGGCCATTGCAAACGATTTACCGGTATTGGAAATTTTCCCGTCGGTGGCAACCGCGAGTACATCGTAGCCCGCAGCAGGCTGCGAGTTTGCATCGTACGGTTTACTCACCACCAAGGCGCGCACACGATCGGCCGCCGGCACTGGCCGGGGACAAGCCACCGGGCCATCACCGAGGGGCGCATCGCCGCTGGTCGGTGCATCGATCGTAGCTTCGGAGTCACCGCCGCAGCCGGCCAACCCGCTGCCAAGCAGCAAGCCGGCACACAAACCGACGACAGCGCGCCGCCTACTGATGGTTGCATTCGCGTTATTTTGGTTCATAACGACCGGAGCCTACGCGGCTTAGCCAGGTGTTGTCGACCACGCAATTGGATTGATGCGCGCACATTTTGATCAAGCGTCGACAATTGCACCATCGCGTCAGGAGTTGGTACCGGTGCATCAACCAGCGCGTCGTTGGCTTTTGTATCAAGCGCAACGTCGGCAACTGGATTGGCCGACGCGAAAGAACCAATCGCTCATCGCCAACGATTTTATAGGCGCGACAGGTCACCAAGGGCCTGTGACATCAACCACGCCCACCGCGATTTCTCCGTGGATTTTTGGGATTGGAAGCCCTACCCTCGGCCCCGATGCGCCTGCCGTTCACGTTGTCCACGCTGTCTACGCTAACCCTTGTCGTCGCTGCGTGCAGCTCTTCGTCGCCGGCGGTTAACTCCGACGCGAGCAATCCCGATGGCCCCG
>JAYWHS010000268.1:0-4999 GCA_043777635.1 Kofleriaceae bacterium
GCGTCGACCAACGTGGGTGATGCTTCAAGCGCACGGGCCAAAGGTGCGAAACTTGGCGAACTGGCCGCAAGTTTTTCGCCGTAGCGCGACAGTTCAAAATGCGGATCAACACCTTCGCGAATCACGTCGGCGAGATCATCAATGTACAAACTAGCCAGATGCTTGGCGGCATCGGCGAGGCCAAGATTACCAAAGGCCCAACTAAACGTAGCCTCGGTGGCTTCGGCGTCACCGAGTGCGGCAAAGCGTGGCCCCTCGGGCAAAAAATTCCGTGCCACAATGCGCAGCGCCAGCGACGGATCTTTACCCTGCAAAAACCGAATCACCGCATCGACGCTGTGGATGTAAGCGTCGCCGTTTTCGATGAAGTGCTGCACCGAATCGTGGCCAGCCGCTGGGGCCGACGTCGGTAGCGCCCGCAGGTGCGCATGCACTGCGGTTAGGCCTGCGCGACTGAACAGCCGCAAAAATAGCTCAATAGCCGGATCTGCTTGAGTCACCGTGAGTTGCAAGCGCTCGCGGTGCTGCTGCAAAAAACCCATCAGATACGCCGTCGCTGGGTACGGCGTATTGAGCTGAATCATCGGCGGCGTGACAAGCAGTATCCGCACTCAGTTACTTGAGTTGTTGGGCGAGGTAGTTCTGTTCACCAATTTGCTTGATCAGTTCAAGCTGGCTTTCGAGCCAATCGGTGTGAACTTCTTCTCCAACCAAAATACGCTTCATCAAATCTTCGGTGCCGTTGTCGCCAGCTTTGCGGGCGGCTTCGATGCCATCATTGAGAAATTTGATCGCGCCGTATTCCAACTGCAAGTCGCATTCGAACTGCTCTTTGACGGTTTCGCCAACTTTGAGTTTGTTCAAGCGCTGTAGATTTGGCACGCCTTCTAAAAACAAAATGCGCGTGATGACTTCATCCGCGTGTTTCATTTCATCGATGGATTCGAGCCGAATTTTTTTCCCAAGCAATTCGAAGCCCCAGTTGGCGCACATCTTGGAGTGAATAAAATATTGATTGATGGCCGTTAACTCATTGGTCAACAGTTCATTAAGCAATCGTAAAACTTCGTCGTTACCCTTCATAGTGCCTCGCTTGTTCGATCCAACGCCTACACGCTGGAGTTTAGCGAGACCTTAGCGACACTAGAGGCGACGGGCAATCATCTGCGTCAGCGGACTGATGGCAACCGCGCGCGGCGAGCCGATCCTTGAGTTCGCCCACACAGGCACCACAGCCGGTGCCAGCACCACATCGACGACCAATATCGCTCACCGAGCGAGCACCGTCATCAATGACCGATTCGATGTCGCGCTCAGAAGCTGGGTGGCAGATGCAAATCAACATTGAAACTGGATTTGATTATACATTTCAATAATGGCCAAGCAAGCTCGAAGATCTGAAATGTCTGCAAGTTACTTGAATTACGTGACTTAATACATGCTTCAAGATCTCGCCTGTGCCCGCAGCGGCCGACTATTCTGATTTTTTCCAGTCACCACGCTCATAACTTATGCGAGCCGCAGAAATCACCGCCAGCGCAGTCGCCCGGTCATACATGCTGTCGACAATCGACTCTTTACCTTCAAGAAATTTGTAGTCGCGGAAAAATCGGTCAAGTTCGCGCAGTAAATGCGGCGGCAGTTGATCACAATCGGTGTAGTGGGCAACCGCTGGATCGTCGATGCAAACCGCGACGATCTTGTCGTCTTCACCTTTATCATCGCGCATACGTAAGCCGCCGAGTGCACGCGCCCGCACAATCGTGAGCGGAATTACCGGCTCTTGCATTAACACCAAGATGTCGAGTGGATCACCGTCATCGGCGTGGGTCTGCGGAATAAAGCCATAGTTGGCGGGATAGTGCACCGCTGAATACAACACACGGTCGAGACGCAATAGTCCTGTGGCTTTGTCGACTTCGTATTTCATATGCGAGCCGCGCGGGATTTCGATCAACGCCGGCACATACGTCGCAATATCGGGGGGAACGACTACGTCATGGACAGGATGCATGGCCTCGACGTTAGCAGGTCGCCTAGCTAGGAGTCGCCGCTGGCGAGCACAACTCACCCCATTTGCTGCACGTTCCACCGACGGATGTCGCACACGTACGAAAAAGCCCGTCGTTGGGGTCGAACCAGCAGCCCGGTTTAGGATTGCAGGCAGCACCAAATGTATCGCAGGTGCCATCGCTCGGGTTGTTGCAGTTTTTATATGACTTTGCGGCGGGGTCGAACATGCAACGGTCGGCTGGCGTGCAACTACCGCCGAAGTGGGTGCAAGCGCCAGCGGCACCAGCGAGACAATTGAAGTAGCCCGCCACGCCTGCATGGAAAACACAACTTGCTGGGACGCACGAAGTGCCTGCGGCAATCCCTGGTGTGACCTTAGCTGACGTTGCCGGCGGAGTCTTGGTTGCACTGTCGGCGGCCGAAGGCACCGGCGATTCATCGCCTGCATCGGCCACGGCCGCTGTGACGGGTACCGTTGTTGGCGAGGCAGCTTTGCCGCCACACGCGCCAGTGGTTAATGCGACCGAAACTCCGAAACAAAACAACGCACGCATCATGCTCCTATAGTGCGTGATCGTGCCGCGTTGCGCCAGTTGCGGCTTGCGCCAACACCGATATTTTGCGCCACGATCATCGCCGGCCCAGCACAGGATTCGCTATAACGCCGCCCTTTATTTGGTGTAGGTTGCGACCATGCGATTGCGATTCGTAATGTTAGCGACGCTGGTGAGCGTTAGTTGTGGTGACGATAGTGCAGGCCTAGCGGTCAAAGCCGACTGCAATCCGCTTGGCATCGGCCACTGCATGGTGCCGTGGCCGTCGTCTGTCTATGAAATCGACGACGCTGCCAGTGCCACCGGCAGGCGCTTAGATATTCCCGAAGGTGCGCTTCCGATCAACGCCGAAGGCGAAACGACCGACCCAGCGATTTGGAATTGGGCTGATGGATTTTCACCAGCGGCACCGATTGTCGTCGCATTTCCAGGTGGCGTCAGTGCCCTTGGCTTGCCACCTGTCACAGATATGAACGTGAGCCTGACGGTGCAAAGCAGCACCGTGCTGATCGACGCCACGACGAGCCAACGGGTGGCGCACTTCGCCGAACTCGACGAGCAAGCTGCCGATCAACCCGATAGCCAAGCTTTGTTTATGCGGCCGGCCGCGCGCTTGGTGGGTGGTCACCGCTACATCGTTGCGATTACCAACCGCGTCATCGCCAAAGACGGGAGCGCTCTGCCACGTTCGGCTGGGTTTGAGGCCTTGCTCAGCGGGACGATAACTAATCACGCACGACTTGAACGGATGCGCGCTGGCTTTCCAGCGTTGCTGACCACGCTCGCCGACGCTGGCGTCAGCAAAGACGAACTGGTGTTGGCGTGGGATTTCACCGTAGCATCTGACGCTTTTTTGCATTCCGATATGCTCACCGCCCGCAGCCGTGGCCTAGCCGCACTCGAAACTCATCCGATCACATTCGAAATTCTGGCTGACACCGTCGACGAAACCAATGAAATTAAACATACCATCACCGGTAAGTTCGATGCCCCGCTATTTTTAACCAACGATGGCCGCATTGCAGCCCGAACAGTGTTGAGTCGCGACGCGAGCAATTTGCCGATTACCACCAATTTTTACCGCGCGCCGTTTACCGCAATCATTCCAGCGTGCGCGTACACCAGCGCAGCGCCGGTTGGGATGATTCTTTATGGCCATGGCCTCATGGGTGAAGCCAACCAAGTGGGCTCGGGCGCGGTGCGGCAAACCGCAGCGGCATTGTGCATGGTGATTGTCGGCACCGACATGCGCGGGATGTCCTCGCCCGACATCGGCGCGGTGGCCCGTGCGCTGACCAACATGACGTACTCCGACGAGGTATTCGAAGCCTTGGTACAAGGCATGATGAATCACATCACGTTGAGCAAAGCGATGCGCACCACGATGGCCAGCGAATTATTCACCGTAGACACCGACGGTGCTGGGCCACTTTTGCCCCGTTCGATCGTTGACCCAACCAAGGTGGTTTACTACGGCTTGTCACAAGGCGGCATTTTTGGCACGGTCGTGGTGGCCTATGATCCATTCATCACCCGTGGTGTGCTTGGTGTCGGCGGCGCAAACTATTCGATGCTGTTGGAGCGATCCAGTGATTGGCCGACCTATCGTTCGATTTTGATCGGCGCGTATCCTGATGCGCTCGATATCACCTTGGCGATCAACTTGTTCCAAATGCGCTGGGATAAAACCGAAGGCTCTGGCGTTGTCAATTCGATGCTGGCCGGCACTGCCCTTGGAGTTCCGCCCAAACAAGTGCTGATGCAAATTGCCCTTGGCGACGATCAAGTACCGAACCTTGGCAGTGAGTGGCAGGCCCGTTCGATGGGGATTCCGGTTCTGACGCCAACAGTGAAAACGCCGTATGGCTTAGCAACGCAAGCGGGGCCATTCGCAGGGTCGGCGTTGGTGTTTATGGATGGTGGCGCACCGCCACCGCCATTGACGAATGTGCCGGCGCCCAATACCAATGCGCATTCGCTGACCCGGACGCAGACCGCGACGTTTCGGCAGATGGCGGAGTTTTATGGGACGGGGATGGTGGTGAATGAGTGTGATGGGGCTTGTACCTGTCAAACTGGGAAATGCGACTGAGAGATTGAACGGGACTGGCGGGTGGACGGGTGGACGGGTGGAATTTCGGACTGGCGGACGGGCGGACGGGCGGACGGGCGGACGGGCGGACGGGCGGACGGGCGGACTGGCGGACTGGCGGTTTTACCGTCGACGCGAGGCCAGCTTTTTGAGATAGACGCACGATTTGCGAACGGCAGAAATTGGGGTGGCCTGCCCGATCGCGCACGGCCAGCGCCAACTCGGGCGGGGTTAACGCGGTTGAAATTTCGTTGGCACGGGCCCTGCGCGGTGGCGGGCATGACCCCAATTTCTTTGTTAGCAAATCGATTTGTTGCGTATCGCATGGCGCTGGAGAGCG
>JAYWHS010000269.1:0-4998 GCA_043777635.1 Kofleriaceae bacterium
ACGAAGCGATTCGCGATAGTGCGCGCGAGTGTGAACAAGCGGTATCGCAATTCGCCACCGAACTCGCCCTCAATCGTGAGTTGTTTGCAGCTATCAAAAATATCGATATCACCAAGGCCGACGGCCTGACCAAACGCTTCGTTGAGCAAACGCTGCGCGATTACCGTCGAGCCGGCGTTGATCGCGACGATGCCCAGCGGGCCCGGCTCAAAGCCATCGACGACGAAATGACCAAACACGGGCAACAGTTTTCCAAGAATATTGCGGAAGATACCCGGCATATCGAGGTTGCCAGCGTCGCCGACCTCGACGGACTTCCGGCCGACTACATCGCTGCGCATAAACCAGATAGCAATGGCAAGATCCGCATCACGACTGATTACCCGGATTACAATCCGTTTATGACGTACGCCCGTAACGATGCGGCGCGCAAAGGGTTGTACGTGCAGTTCCGCAGCCGCGGCGATCAGCAAAACGAAAAAATCTTGCAAGCGATCCTCGAACTGCGCAGCGAAAAAGCCGGCATCCTCGGTTACAAAAATTGGGCCGATTATATCACCGAAGACAAGATGATTCGCACCGGCAAAGCGGCCAGTGATTTCATCGCCAAAATTTGGAAGCTGGCCGAGCCGCGCGCCAAAGCCGACTACAATGAATTGCTCAAACAGCTCAAGACCCATGACAAGACGGCGACCGCAGTCGGTGATTGGCAAAAAACCTGGCTTGAAGAAGAAGTAAAAAAAGACAAGTACCAAGTCGATGGCGGCGAGGTTCGCAACTACTTCGTGTACCAAAACGTGCTGGCCGGCTTGCTCACTATTACGTCGACGATTTACGGCATCACCTATGTGCCCGTCGACGGCAAGACGGCGGGCGTGTGGCACCCGTCGGTGGCGGCCCACGATGTCATGCGCGACGGCAAGAAAATCGGCCGGATCTACCTCGACATGCATCCGCGCGATGGCAAATACAAACACGCTGCGCAATTTACCTTGCATGACGGCGTTGCTGGCGCGCAGTTACCCGAAGGCGTGCTGGTGTGCAACTTTCCAGATCCTAAGACCTCAAGCGGCCCGGCCTTGATGGAACACGACGACGTGGTTACGATGTTTCACGAGTTCGGTCACTTGATGCACCACGTTCTCGGCGGCAATCAACACTGGATTCGTCACAGCGGTGTGGCCACAGAGTGGGATTTCGTTGAAGCACCGTCGCAGATGTTTGAAGAGTGGGCATGGCAGTACCCGACGCTGTCGCAGTTTGCCAAGCACGTCACAACCGGCGCGGTCATTCCGCCAGAGCTGGTCGCTAAAATGCAGCGCGCCGACAAATTTGGCTTAGGCTCGGCGGTGGCGCAGCAAATGTTCTACGCCTCGGTCTCGCTGGAATTTCATCAAGCTGACCCACGCAAGCTGCAGCAACTCGACACCCTCAAAGCCCTGCAAAAAAAACTGACACCTTTTGCATATGTGGAAGGCACCAAGTTCCATACTTCGTTTGGCCACCTGGTTGGCTATTCCGCGATGTACTACACATATATGTGGTCGAAAGTGATCGCCAAAGACCTGTTGTCGCCATTTGCCAAGACCGGGCTGATGGACACCAAGGTTACGGCTGCGTATCGCGACAAGATTTTAGCCGCTGGTGGAACCAAAGATGCCGCTATGTTGGTGAAGGACTTTTTGGGTCGAAACTACAATTTCAAAGCGTTTGAAAAGTACTTGCGCGAGTAATGGGCAACCGGTGGCGGCTGGGCTTTTTAGTTTTTGCCACCAACGTGCATTTTTTTTGCACCGAAGATCTCGCACTGGGTTGGGCTAAGGCCGGAGCAATTGTCGCGGTTAGCTGACGATTGTGATCATGCAACTTCGGTCATTCTGGGCTAAATCAGCGGTCCCTGCCAGACTGTATTGAGTCCATTACAATCTGAAGGCCGCCGATGTCGGGTTTTTTACGATATAGCGGATAAACGTCCGCTAAGATTTAATTGCACGGCCGCGTCAGATGCTGTTGAGTGTGCCCATGATGAAAAAACTGATTCTCGTAGCTGCTCTCGCTATTCCTGCTTTCGTTGGCTGCAAAAAAGGCGGCGCTGCTGCTGGTGATTGCGCTGGCGCAACCGCTTCGGCAATGAAGATGGCCGAAGGCTCAATGAGCGCAATGCCACCAGAGCAACAAGAAGTAATGAAAAAAGTGATGGGCTCGATGGCTGGCTCTATGACCAAAGTTTGCACCGAAGGCAAATGGTCGGTTGCGGTTACTGATTGCATGAAAGCTGCAAAAGACGCTGTCGCTGCTAAGGCATGCGAAGCCAAATTGACCCCAGCCCAAAGCAAAGCAATGGAAGTTGCTTCCAAAGCGATGTCGGAAGAGATGATGAAAGCAATGACCGCTGCAATGCCAGCGGTTCCGCCAACCCCTCCAGCTGACGGCTCGGCCGCACCAGCAATGGACGGTTCGGGTTCGGCTGCACCAGCTGCTGACGGCTCGGCTGTTCCAGCCGCCGGTTCGGCCGCTCCAGCTGCTGACGGTTCGGCTGCACCAGCCGCTGCCGGTTCGGCCGCTCCAGCTGCTCCAGCTGCTCACTAAACCCAATCGCTCAACCAAGCGATACGCGAACCGCCCACTTCGGTGGGCTTTTTGCTTTTCGGACGTCGACACCGCTTCTCACGCGATCGAGCGAGGGACGAACCTTCGGCGTGAGGCGCTCCATTGACGTGACACCAACGCTGATTCGCAAATTTTATGAACAAGTCGGCGGGGCCGGCCGCTTGGCTTGGTTCATGGACAGCCCGCGTGAGTTCCACTTCACTCTTTCCTTCGAATGTAGTTCCACGAAAATCGTTTCGGTCTTACCGCCAACAGAGTTCAAATTTCGCTCGTACACCACGTTGCCAAATCCGACGCGCGGTGAGTTGCCAGCAATTGCCGTTGCAAAGAGTTGTGTTTGACTCAGTGCCAGCTGACAGTGCCGCATGGTCCAGATTTCTTTGAAAGCGCTGTTCGGAGTCATGTTCGTCTGCTCGTTCATAACTAGCTGTGCAGATGAAAGTTCACCCGCTTGCCAGTACCGGTACCAATGTGACGGCACAACATGCGTCGGGCGTGGTGGCGGCTGCTCGGAAAGCTCCGGCACGTCGGATGTACAAGCATGTGCAAGCTACGCTGCCTCCCAGGCCGCCATGCGAAACGCTACGGTGATCGAAGCCCAGATTGTCGACGGTTGCCCATAGTGGAGGAGGCTGCGTCCGCAGTGTGGCGCAAACACTTCAGTCCGCGCCGCAGCTCGCATTTCCGCTGACAACCTTTGGTGCGGTACAGCCCGAGGCTTGCCGCGCTGGCCAAACGGTGGGAATACTGTGGTCATGCGAGCAACTATCGGATTGTGTGTAGTTCTGAGCGCAGCAATTGGCTGCAAAAAGTCGACGCCGGTTTCATGTGATGAAACTGCTAAAGGCCTTGATGCGGTGGTGCAGGCCCAGTTGAAGAGCGCACCTGCTGCGGCCAGCGAACATGTAAAAGGTATCGTGCTTAGCGCCGGCGCTCGAATGAAGTCAGTCATGGCTACCCGTTGTGCCCAAGACAAGTGGTCGAGCGCGATGATTCGGTGTGTCGCTGCGGCGACCGATAATCAAAGCATGAGCGCATGCAAAGCCAAACTTACGGCGGAGCAGGTACAAAAACTTGATGCTGCACGTAAAGAAATGGCGCTCGCTGGCATGCCCGTGCCAAATGCGCCAGCGCCGATGCCCGCCCCTGGCAGCGCAACCCCGCCGACGGTTGGTCCGGCCGTTGGCACTACGCCTGGCAGCGCCGGCTCGGGTAGTGCCGGCTCGGGTACGCCCTAACCGCGGGTTAGATCGCGCGTGATATTTTTTTGATGGGCTTCAATTGTGCCACCACCGATTTCGATCAGTTTTGCATCGCGGAAAAACTGCTCGACGCGGTACTCACTGCAATAGCCCCAGCCGCCCAACACTTGCACGGCAGCGTCGGCTACTTCTTTAGCTGCGGTCGCAGCAAATAGTTTAGCGGCGTCGGTACCGGTGCGGTTGCGGGAGCCTGGCGTTACCGTCGCTGCAACACCGTACGTCAGCGCGCGAATGGCTTCCACCTTGGCGTAGCTTTCGCCGATGTAGCGTTGAATTTGGCCAAACTCGTTGAGCGGTTTTCCAAACGCCTGGCGCTCGGTTGAGTATTTTACCATCACGTCGAGGCAACGCTGCGCGATACCTAGACTCATCGCTGCCAGCCCCAGGCGTTCGATTTCAAGGTTGCGCATCATGTTGGTGATGCCGCCGCCTTCTTTGCCAAGCAGATTCGCAGCAGGCACGCGGCAGTTATCAAATTGCAGTTCGCACATTGTAGATGCGCGCATACCCATTTTGGCGATTTTGGGGCTGGTGGAAAATCCGGCAAAGCCGCGCTCGACCAAAAACGTTGTGATCTTGTCGTCGAGGCGGGCGTATACACAAAACACATGAGCTTCAGGGCCGTTGGTGATGAAGGTCTTGCGACCGGTGAGCACATAGTGGTCGCCCGATTTTACTGCGACGGTTTGCATACCAAGCACATCCGTGCCCACAGCTGGCTCCGACATGCCCATTGCACCGATCCATTCGCCGGTGAGCACCTTGGGCATGTAGCGTTGATGGTGCGCTTCGTTGCCTGCGTAGTAAAAATTATTCACGAACAACAACGCATGCGCCAAGTAGGCCAAGGCAAAGCCCGGATCGCTGTAGGCCAGTTCTTCGTGGACGATCACCGACGCGGTGGCGTCAAGGCCAGCGCCGCCGACGGCTTCGGGCACGGTGACGCCAATCAGGCCGAGTTCGCCGAGCTTGCGCAACAAGCCAACATTCATCTTGCCAGCTTCGTCGTGTTCCATCGCTTGCGGCTCGACGTGATCACGCGTGAACTGACGGACGGTTTGGCGGAGCATCGCGTGCTCTTCGCTGGGGTTGAACAACTGCTCGACTAAGGATGACGGCACCATGA
>JAYWHS010000270.1:0-4993 GCA_043777635.1 Kofleriaceae bacterium
AACCGTGGCGCTGCGCCGGATGCAAGTGACGATCGGCAAGGCGATTGGGACGCAGATTCCGGTAGAGGTTAGGTATTTAGCTGAGCAGCAACGAGGCGCGCAGTGGATGCCGTGCGCGCAGGATGTTCAGAGCTTGTTGTTTGATACGACGAGCCGCGTACCGCGCGAGGCGCTTAGCATGGCCGGTGATATGCATGCGGAGCTCTTCGGCGGCGGCGTGCTGCAAGTGAAAGACGGGCAGGTCGTGAAGGCGCGCGACACGTTTACGATGGCAGGGATTGGGACGTTTCAGGTGGTCGACCCAGTGGATACTAATGACAAAGGTGACTATTGGAACGTTACGGTGACGTTGAAGCCGCTCAATATTCTCGACCGCAAGGCAACGTTTCAGGTGGATGGCGGGGCCTGGGTTGAGCTTGGGTCGGCAACAGTAAAAGATGAAGGCATCACTGTGACATTGAAGCGTTCCAAAACCGCTACTTAGCGGTAAGCGCAGCGAAACCCTTCAATGACGCCTGTGCCGCCACCTCGTGCGGTAATTCCCCTGTCATTTGTGACCGCGCCGGAGGACACGCGTGTCACATGGTAGATGCTTTTGCCCGCCAGAATTGTCACCGGGTCGATGCACGCCCCGCAATCGCTATATGACGTCTCGGGTGAGTCAGTCGTATCGGCGACAATCTCCGAAACATTCCCGGCCATATCATGCACGCCCGACGGCGAGCTGCCATCACCAAACCCATGCGTGCCGTCAAAGGTGCCGACGGGGGCCTGGTCGCGCGAGTTTTCGACTTTCATGGTGGACTCAAAGCCATCTTTACAAACCGGTTCGTCACACGCCGCGCGCTTGGGATAAAACTTGTCACCCCAAGGCCAGCGGTAATCCTTCTGATTCTTAGGATCATGCCGTGCTGCAAATTCCCATTCGGCTTCAGTTGGCAACCGTTTGCCGGCCCAGGCGCAATAACGCTCGGCACCTTCGACTCTTGCCGAATTCACCGGGCGGTTTTCATCTCCGGGACGTGCACGGAACTGACCGTTCTCTTCGATAAGTGGAGCTCCCGCCGCGATTTTTGTGGTGGAAAAACATACGTCGTATCGCCCACTCGCACACTGATTCCCGACCGCATTCAAAAAATGCGCAACCTGCGCATTGGTCACTTCAAACTGATCAATGAAATACGGCGTCAGCGTCACCTTGCGCACCGGCTTTTCATTGGCTGCGGCCTTCGGATCTGCCGAGCCCATCATGAACGAGCCGCCGGCAATCTTGCACACCGGATTCGGATCGCGCGTCGGTCGCGGCGCATACTCAACCTTGCAATCGCCTTTGCTAGCGGCTTTCACCGTCGGTGGAGGCGGCGGTACCGTCGGCTCAGGCCCATCGTCACGCGCATCAAGCAGCCGCGCATCCTTCGCGACCAACCTCGCATCATAGGCCACCACACGCGCATCCTTGGACGGCATTGGGTCCTGCGCCTTGCCGCGCTGCGCCTTTTCGCAGCCTGCGCCCGCACTTGCACTCCACACTGTCGCCGCCATCACCCACGTAGCCACCCGAAATCGTCGCATCGCCATCATGCCTGCACGTTACACTACCTCATCGGTGCGGGTGTTCCGCCCTCGAAGTAACAATTGCACAGCCGTGCATTTGGTTGGCAACTCCGTGCGCGCAGCGTCGATGCACGCCGCCGTGAACCAGTCAGTGTCTGTAGCCAACGTATGGCGGAATACGATAGTCAAAGTGCAGGTTACGGCCATGGTGGTATCGCAGCGGGCCGCGCAGCGATGGTAATAATTCGCACTGCAACGACTTCGACGAAGCAAAGCTATACCTCGCCTGCGGTGGCTGGTAGTCTTTCGTCGGATGGTGGGCGTGATAACAAAACATTATGGCGGGTGGACTGCGAAAGTTGCCGGGTGGCACATGAACAAAACCAAGGTTCAACGTTTGGAAACCACGCATTGCAGTGGCAACGAAGTGGCAAGCCTGTACGCAAGGCGGGCAAACGCATGAAACGAATTATAGTTACCGCAGTCGCCGGCATAACCGCCGCAGCGGAACCCGCAGCGCTCATCATCGGGAAAACTAGCAATGCCCGCAATCAAACCGTGGTGTTAGCAACTGCTACCAAAGAAAATCAACATAGTTCGCAACTTGTGGGGCGAGCGGCCGATGAGCGCTGGATGCAGCCTGGACGTGCGAGATGAGCGGTAGCGGGCGTGATGACGATGACGACACCTTTGGGATCAAGGCCAAGCCTCGGGTCGACGCTGTAGCGCCGCCGCCGCAAACGGGCCATGACCCAACGCAACAGCGCTTCGGTGCCGACACTGCGCATCAGGTTGCGAAGCCGGGCGCTGCGACCTTGGTCTCGGGCAGTGGCGGCCACGGTGGGGCGATTGCGCGGCCTGCGTACAATCAGGCGCTCACGTATCAATCACGGGAGTCGATAGCGCCGGTGATGCCGTTGCATGGTCCCGGTGAAACGCCGCAAGTGCCGGTGACGCTGCCGCCCGCACTCACGATCCTGACGATGAACCCGATGGTGCTGGCCAATCGCTTGCGGATCTTTATCCCCGCCGCGCAATTCGCCGAAATTCACGCGGCTGCAGCCGACCGTGTGCGGCTACAGCCGTTGGTGCGCGTGGTGTTTGAGCAAATCACGGCGCAGGTTAATGCTTCGGACAACGGCGCGGCAAAAGCGGCTCTGATGGCGGCGGCGGCACAGCCGGTAACCGCGGTAGAAAATTATTACAAAGCGGCGACGTTGCTGAAAGTTCAAGGCAAGGGCTCACCGGGCCAGGCAGTTGGCGCAGTGGCAAAGCCCGCCGCGGCGCAGCCGTTGAGCCCTGGCGTTGATCTGAGTCTTGAAAAGGCGAATAATCAATCGTCAACCAACCTGTCAGCGGCGAGTGCGCCAGCTGCGTCGAACGCAAGTGCCGGCCAGGCCGCCCACCCGGCGCAGCATGTTGCCGCTATGGCACCGGCTCACGTTGGCAAGGCCGCAGCGTCGGCCGCACCCGCGCCCACGGTGGCATCGCGTGACGTCACCATTAGTCAACTCGCGGGCGATATTATTGTTAAGCCAGATAAGCTCACCGTTGTGTATCGCGCGAGTTGGGTTGCGCGGGATCCGGCGGCGCACCTTCTGCAAGGTTTGCACGCGCTGCGTGCTGCGGGCGCGATCAGATGGGCCACGGATAGTGCACTAGCGCAGGTGGTCGAGCTCACGCCGCTCGACAAATTGCCGTCGAAGAATAACCAAATCGTGTTGCAAATTACCGCGCCGATATTCGCGGTGATCGGTTTGCCGCCCGGGCAAGACGCCGTGGTGGGCCGGCACGGCAAAGGCTTAGGTTTGTCGATTGCGATGACGACCAACGTGCCCATTGAGATGGCTGTTACGTTGCCCGAAGCTGAGCGCGCCAAGGTTGCCGAAGCCGTGTACGCATTCACCAAGTTACCCATCGTGACAGAGCCCGAAACATTGCGCGGCCGAGTTGGCGGGGCGGGGGTGTATGTTGAGTTGTCGGAGCGTTTGTGCAACGCGATGTTTGGCGTATTGGCGTGGCAAAAATTTCTTAAAAAGTCGCCGCTGCGCTCGCTGCCGAGGAAAAAATCCGCAGCGGAATCCGCGCAGGCCGACTACACCATGGGTGAGCTACCTGCACGGTTGACCCAGCACGGCGGTGAAGTTGTGAGCGGCGATGACGTGCCGTTCGAAGTGGTGGTTGATTGGGATCTGGTGCAACTTGGGTTGTTCTTGCCGGCGCAACGCGCGGCATTTGTGAATCGCAAGAGCGCGTATGATGTAGCTTGGCGGATTGGGCGAGTTGGAGAAGCTGCGACGACGTTGGTTGCAGTTACTCGGGGCGCCGGTCAAGATGCGTTGACAAAGCGCATCAAGTTGGCGCTGAAACCTGGCGAGGTTTCGGCAGATTTTAAGGTCACAGCAAAAATTGGCTCGAATCATTTTTTGCCAGCGTTGGTGGACACGTTGGTGACGGTGAAAACCGCAGCCGCACGCATCGCCGAAGGGCGTGCCGAAATCGTCGGGCCACAGGCGGGCGCGTTCGCGACCGACGCGATGACGGCCAAACCTATGGATTTTGATCTTGGTTGGGCTAAAGATGCGATCGCGAAACGCAAAGACGATCACGGGGTTCGCTATGACGGCGCCATGGCGGCAGATCATGTGAGCCAAACCCCGGCGGAGCGCACGGCTACCCGCAATCTGCGCATTGCGGAGCTGGAAGCGGCGCGCGATTACCTGCGGCAAAAAGTCCAAGCGAAGGATGTCCAAGCAGCCATCGCTAGTTTTGATCAACAAATTCAAAAGCTGCGCGACGCTGGCAAACAACTCGAACGCGACGTCGCCGCGGGTTGGCAGATGTTCGATGTGCGCGGCACCTATGTTTCCCGAACCGAAGGCGTGGCGTCAGGCCCACTCGATTTATACGGCGAAGTCATGACCTCCGGCTCCATGATGGGGCAATTGGTGGCGGTGCGAATTCGCGACCTGTCGCGGCGTGTTGAACAAGAGGCTTACGTGTTCAACGCGGTGGCGCCAACTTTCGACGCAGCACTCACGGCGGCATTTGTTGATTTTTGCAAAGCGTATCCAACGGGTACCGTCGCGCTGTTTGCCCAGGCGATGGCACCAGCTGCGAAACTGAGCGCAACCGGCGCGGCACCCGAGGCTGGCACTGGTGCGGCTGCACCTGCGGCCCCGCGCATGCAACCTACCGGCAACATGGTGGGTTTTGAACTCGCAACGACGTCGCGGTGGAAAGACATCAAAACCGCCATCGTCGACCCGGCCGCGCAAGTCCTGATGGGTGCCGCTACTTCGATGGCGATGATTTTCGCACCGTACGTTGCGGCTCCACTGATGGTGGCGCAAATGGTCGTGGGCAGTGCGATCACCGTCGACGACATGTTCGAGAAATCAAGTCGCGGCACGTTGCAGACCAAAGACATGATGGTGGG
>JAYWHS010000271.1:0-1505 GCA_043777635.1 Kofleriaceae bacterium
CCGGTCTACGCCGTGCCTGCTTGGGTGCGCCAGCAAAGTGTTGGGCAACGCGAACTGTTGCGCCCGATGAGCCAAGTGTGGACCGACGTCGTCGATGAATTTCTCAGCAATGATTTTGTCGGCCATTGGCTCAAAGCCCAACACAAAACATTTAGCCTCGATATGGGCAAAAAGCTGCGGTTGTTGTTGGAACTTTCACGCAACAAAATTATGGCGCATGGCCACGACGAGCGCCTGACCGGCTTGTACCGATTCTTTCAACAATCGTTCGACGGCAAAATGTCGGCTGCCGCCGGAGCCGAACTGTTACGCCGTGGCCGCGGCTTACGCTTCGTGGTCAACGGTCATTCGCACTTCGCTTCGATGCAGCCACTCGGCCATGTCGGTGGCAAGCCCGCCGTGTACTTCAACACCGGAACCTGGCGCACCGTGCATCAGATTGGCCACGATCTCGGCGGCCGCCCCAGCTTTCTACCTTACGATGCGATGAGCTACCTGGTGTTCTTCCCAACTGGCGATAGCTTAGGGCGCGACTATGAGTGGTGGACTGGCGCGTTGGTGGCTGCGCCACAACCCGGGCAGCCAGCCGGTGCAACACCCACACCCGGGTAACCCGGCCAGTGCCAAACCGAGGTCTGGCGTCGGCTACATGTAAGGAACATTTGCGCTCGCAACGCAGTTTTTGCAGCACCGTTACTGCGAATTCATCCACCACGCGAGTTACAATGAAGAGGTGATCGGGGCACGTATTGCGGTAGCAATTGTTTTGGCATGGCTTGTCGGCGCCAGCGGCAGCGTTAGTGCCGGGCCATTGGTAATTGTCGACGCCCACTCCGAGCTCGATGTTGCCGACGAGGCCAGCGCAGTTACGCTGCTGGTTCGCCACGCACTAACGCGGCCCGAGCGACCGTTACTCGCAACCGCCGCAACGATGGCCGGACCGCCGTGGACCACGCGCAATGCTGCCAGCCGTGCCAAGACACTGGTGGCCGACGCCGTGGTGTTGATCGATGTCGCGCGTGACGGTACCGGCCTGATTGCGATTGTGCTGGTGATAACGCCCGATGGCAAAGTCGCAGCGACAGCAGCCCGTGCCGGCGACGGCAACATCAGCGGCTTAGCCGAAGGCGTCGTCCGTCACATCAGCAACGTAACTGGTGCGCGATCCTTGGCGGTGCCGTCGGCGTCCCTTGGCGAATTGCGGCCATTTGCAGCTGCCGAACGCACGTTGCGGTTAACCACCGATGCCACTGCAATCGCTGCAGCTACCACTATCTTGCGTGGCGCAGATCCGCTCATCGCCCTGCGCGTGGGTTCGATCGCTGAACGGTTACGCCCAATTCTGTTACCGCCTGGTGATGACGTTGCAGCAGCTCCGCGTTTGACCGCCGAGCAGCGCTTGTTAATGATGCGGCTGCTGAGCACACCGAGTGAGTTGGCCCTCGCAGCGAGCACCACCAAAGGGCCCTTGAGCCGCGCCGCCGAAGCCTTTGTCGACGGGCCAA
>JAYWHS010000272.1:0-1504 GCA_043777635.1 Kofleriaceae bacterium
TCGCACATGGCGCTGCCATTTTTCTTGCGTTGCTGTCATCACCGCAGCCTGCCTTGCCGATGACACTCAGTTCAAGACGGGGTTCATGAAGCGGGTACATTTCTTTGTTGGCAAATCGGTTTGTGGCGTATCGCATGGCACTGGAGAGCGTGATGGCGGTGGCCAAATGTGTCGGTGGGTGGCGCGGTGAGTCGGACTTGGCCAATCAGTGCAAACGCGCCGCACAAAGTGTGATGCTCAACTTGGGCGAAGGCAGCGCATATGAGCGAGGCTCGGCTAGCCAACAGCGGTTCTTTCGCATCGCTCGAGCTTCGGCTATCGAAGTTGAATGCGCGCTCGAATGTGCGATGGCGCTGGGCTTTTGCGACGCTGCTACCCTCGATGCCCGCGCACGAGCTGGCCGTGCGGCACGGCTGGCGAATTCGGTTTGCCGGTAGCGGCCGTCGGCTGCAAGTCTGCAAGTCCGACGTCCGAAATCCGGACAAAATTAATCTGCGGACTTTCGGACTTTCGGACCAATGGTTCGACGGCAATGAGTTGAGTTCTGCAGATAATGAGGGCAAGGCGCGGAAGCGGCGGGCACCGGCCACCCACAAGATGGCAGGTGACTGTGAAGGAGTGTCAAGAGCGCCCGGTTCAAAGGACCAGAGTGGTTCATTCCGGGCCTCCGCGACGAGCGCAACTCAACTGGCTCGGGTGGCGCGAGTGTCACGAGAGAACGGTCACACTGCCATCGCAGGGGGTAGGTGCCTCGACGCTGGCTTCATGCGACCACCGAGGTCTCTTAGCATCGCCAGATAATCGTTACGTTCACCAACGTCACGAGCATTCGTCCGGTTTCCGGACTTGCGGACTTGCAGACTTGCGGACTTGCGGACTTGCAGAGGTCCCAAAAATTCAAAATTACTGAGCCCGATGCACGCGGACTTTTAGTTTGCCACCGCTGCGTTCAATTTCGACCTGCCACGGTCGACAGCACACTTCGCAATCCTCAATCAACACACCTGTCGTGTCTGGGTCGACGTACAGCGAAACTTGCTCACGGCAATATGGGCAACGAACCAGCGTGGAATCCTCCATAGCCGCAATCATAGCGCGCCTCGCCGCACGCGCACCCGCTAACATCGCCAATTACCGCTTCACCGAGGGAACCGCCCGCGAAGTTTGCCGTAACCGTCGCCCCATTTCGATCGTCTCAACTATATGGCCCACGAAGTTGAAGTTTTCTACGATGGCGATTGTCCGCTGTGCATGAAAGAAATCGGTATGTTAATGCGGCGTGACCGCGATCACCGCATCATTTTTACCAACATAGCCGCCGCCGACTTCGTTGCCGAAGCTTACGGCAGGACCTACCCCGACCTCATGAAACGCATCCAAGGGCGGCTTCCCGATGGAACGTGGATCGAAGGCGTCGAAGTTTTTCGCCGGTTGTACGCCGCGATTGGATTCCGCCGGATTGCCGCATTTACCCGAGCCCCCATTCTGTCGCAGTTGTTGTCAC
>JAYWHS010000273.1:0-1503 GCA_043777635.1 Kofleriaceae bacterium
CTGCACCACCGCCGTAGCCAACGCCGCGCGAAAGGTCGCGGTCGACGGCAGCGGCGTTTTGTACGGTGCAATGCAATGTGGGACGAGTGCCTATGTGGTCACTAGCACGAATCGTGGCGTTAGTTTCAGTGCGCCATTTGAACTATCAGCCGATTTGCCAAATGCCCCTGTCGTAGTTAGCCAAGTTGCCATTAGCACCGGCCCAAATGGGGTCGCATACGCAGCAATTATGCTCAACACCGGCGCGGTCTATCTACGAACCACGGTCAATCGCGGCGCAACCTGGAGTGCCGGCGCACTCATTGGAGCAGCAAATAGCACGTCAAGTGGGCTGTCGCTGGCGTCGTTCAACGATGATGTGTATGTCGGATTTTCAACCGGTGGCGGCGTCGCGGTCGCGCGCAACCGTAACCGTGGTATCGGTGCCTTCGATATCACTGCGGTCGGCATGTCGATTGCGTTCTTCGATGTGCTGTTCGATATCGTACAAGGCACCGTGGTTGTCGCCGCCGACACCCCTGGCTTTCACATTCGTGCCAGCAACGACGGTGGCGTCACATTTGCAAGCGAGGTGAATCCACCTGGCCAACAATACTACTCCGACTGGGCGCTCGCTAATGGCAAGATCTTCGCTGTCGGGATCAACTTGGGTGCATCTGGCGAGGCCGGCAGGATCTACATTATTCCGACCAGCAATCTCACGACGTCAACCTCGGTCAGTGGTCTGCCGATTGTGTCAACAGCACAAACACGATCGGTTGCAGCAGATGACGTTGGCAATGCTTTCGTGGCTTCGCAACTCAATGGTGGTGGCGTGCAGTTGGACCGGTTGGTCTCGAACGCCACCGCTTTCGACGTACCGCGCATCCTGAGCGCAACGGGTACTTCGCCGATTGTTGCGCCGCTCCCTGGGCATCAAGGCGCAGCGGTAATCTTCACGGTAGGCGCTGAAGTCTTTGCGACGATTCAACAGTACTAGGTGAACGCGCCCCGGTACCAGCAACCGGTCTCGCTATCAGAAACCAGCGTCGGCGATCGTGACGTAACTAGCTTCGCCGGCGCTGCATAATTCGGCTAGCGTTGCAATGCGTGGCACTTCGGTGCGCAGCCAGTAGGTCGCCGCTTGAAGTTTGCCATCAACCCACGCCGCATCCTCTTCGGTGGCGACCGGCACAGCGCGGGCTGCACTGGCCATCGCAAGATGCTGCCAGGCAATGACTAAAATCGAAAATAGTTCGAGATAGTCAGCGCTGTGCAGCAACATAGCGTCGGGGCCACCCGTCGCAGCCTTGGCAATCAGCGCGAGCGTAAGATGTTCGACCGTAGCGAGTGCCGTCGTGACAGCGGTTGCCAATGTCGGTTCAAGGCCAGCGGCATGCGCAGCTGCGGCTGTGATTTCGATCTCAACCCGCAATGCCTGCATGCCAGCGCCGCGCTCGGCCACAACTTTGCGTCCGAGTAAATCGAGCCCTTGGATGCCGGTGGTGCCTTCGTGCAAGCTGT
>JAYWHS010000274.1:0-4978 GCA_043777635.1 Kofleriaceae bacterium
TCGGCGGGTAAGGTTTTTTTCATATCGATCCGCGCTGCCAAATTGCGCACGCGATTAGGGTCGAGCATGCGCTTGGTCAACGTTGCGGCGTCGGCGCTATCGCCGAGCCAGCGAGCACGATCGGCAAAGCCGTGCTTGAGCGCTTCGGTCAACAAGTGCATGTAGTCGGCACCGTCGGCGGGCAGGGTTTCAATCTTGGTCGACGCAGCGTCGAGAATCGCCAGAGTTTCGAGTAGTACCAAGCCACCCGACGAAGGCAAGGGCATGGTGGCCACCGTGTAGCCACGCCATTGGCCACGCAGTGGTTCGCGTTCGATTACGCGGTAGGCTGCAAAGTCGGCGACCGTCATCACGCCGCCGTCGGTGTTGGTGGTGGCGACAAGGTCAGCGGCGACCTCGCCGGAATAGAATCCGGCCGCACCCTTGGCTGCAATCGAGCGCAACGTTTTGGCCAGGGCCGGTCGGCGCAGTGGCTGTTCTGCTTTGAGCGGTTTACCGCTGGGCTGCAACAACGCCCGCAGCGGTGCAAACGTTGCTGTCGACGGCAAATTGCCCGCAACTGCATTCGCTGCACCAGCGGTAAACCTTGAGACTGCAAATCCGTTGCGCGCCAATCGCTCGGCTGGTGCCACTAGTTTTTTCCAGCCCGCCGGCGTAGCTCCGAGCTGACCGTGATTCGCGGCCAACATCGCTAGGCCTGCAACTTCGCCGGGCACGCCGACGGCTAGGCCACCGCGTTGCGCTTTGCTGGCATCGGCTTTGCCATCCACCACAAAATCAGATGGGTCGAGCGCCGCTGGTGCCATCTCACGAAAATCGTAGACCCGAACCTGTTTGGTTTTGGCATCATAGACCACGGCAAATCCGCCGCCGCCAATACCCGAGGAAGTCGGGTTGATGACGCCCAACGTAAGGGCCGCAGTAATTGCGGCGTCGGCGGCATTGCCGCCTTGGGCCAAAATCTTGGCTGCGGCCTCGGTTGCGAGTTGATGATCGGTGGCCACCGCAGCGGTGCGATTGGCACCCGGTGGTACGGATGGCTGCCTCGCTGGTCGGCTCGTCGGCCCGCTCGCTTGTTGGGCTAGCCCCAGCGTCGAGGAACATCCAAGTATCGTTGCGATCATACCAAGGCGATATTTTCCAAGCGTGGCCATTGCGTGGAGTCTAGCGCGAACTGTGACTGACTGCCGGGTTCGCTGATGTCACTATGGGAGCCAAAATCGACGGTTTTTTGCAGTCAATGCTGGCCTTGGTCCGGTTGGTGTGGGACGTAAGCTCCGTGGCCCAACGCTTGCGAGAAATGTATCAAGCAACGCGAGCCGCCTTTCGCAACGGTGACGCGCCGGTGATTCGCTAGTGCGTTTTCCGCCGGCTAACATCCAACTGCGCCGTGCGCAATTGTCGTTGATTTTGGCGGTCTTAGTTCCGACGATTTTGATGATTGTAGCTGGCATCATCCTGTTAGCCACCACCAAAAGTTCGACCACGCTGGCCTTGGGTGTGTTGATTTTGGCAGGCTGCGCAACCGGCCTTACCGGTTACATTCTGGGTTCGATTTTTGTCGGTAAAGGCGCATCACTGGCGCGCGTGCAAAACGATTTTGTTTCGTCGGTGTCCCATGAGCTGCGCACTCCGATTACGTCGATTCGCTTGTTGATTGAAGCGCTGGGTGCCGACCGGCTGCCGGCCGAAGAAAAGGCCAAAGTGATATCGCTGTTGGCGCAAGAGACTAGTCGGCTAGAAACCTTGGTAACCCGGGTATTGGAACTTTCCAAACTCGAAACCGGTGGCCACATGTTTGCCCGTGACCCGGTGAATGTAGCAGCGCTGGTCGATGAGTCGATCTCGGCATTTGATGCACTTACCCTCACCAACCCGGTTGCGGTCACGACCGATGTTGACGACACGCTGATCATCAACGGCGATCGCTCGACCTTGGTGCGGGCCTTGGTCAATCTGTTGGTCAACGCCTGGAAGTATTCAGGCGACGTCAAAAAGATTTCTGTGCAGGCGCAGGCGGCTGGACGCTGGGTTGAGATCTGTGTGCGTGACAATGGCATCGGGTTGGATCGCGCGGAAAAACGCGAAATTTTTGAACAGTTTGTCCGAGGTAAAGCCGCACTAGCCGGTGGTGCACCAGGCGTTGGGTTGGGGCTATCTTTCGTGCGTGTCATCGTGCGGGCTCATCGCGGCAAGATCGATACGCGTGCCATCCCCGGTGGCGGCACAGAATTTCGCTTGCGGTTACGTTATCCGCGTCGGCTGCGCCGCGATCGTGGCAATGCCGCAACGCTTTCCACCGGAGGCAAATCATGAGTCGTAGTATTTTGATCGTCGAAGATGATGTCGCGATTGCCACGGCATTAGCGTTGAATTTACGTTTGGCTGGGCATTCGCCGTCCACCGCTGCCGACGGTGAAATTGCCTTGCGTGAAATCACCAACGTTGATTTTGATTTGGTGCTGCTCGATATCAACTTGCCCAAAAAGAACGGCCTCGAAGTACTTGAAGCCGTGCGCGGTCAAGACATGTTAGTGCCCGTGATCGTGTTGTCAGCGCGCGATGGTGAGTTTGATAAAGTTGCAGCGTTGCGGTTGGGCGCCGACGATTATGTCACCAAGCCGTTTGCGCTCGCAGAACTGCTGGCCCGTATCGACGCAGTGCTGCGCCGCACCGATGCTTCAGCTGCACGCCGCGCGATCGCCATCGAGCTACCAGCAACGCGCAGTGAGATCATCCGTTTTGCTGATGTCGAAGTTGACCTCAACGGCCGCACCGTCAACCGCGCAGGCGCGGCCATTCATCTCACCCATCTAGAGTTTGAGTTGCTTGCGTTTTTCTTACAACATCCGCGTCAAGTGTTTCCTCGTCAGTTGTTGTTTGAACGAGTGTGGGGCCAAGCCGTCGGTTCGGTGCGCACCGTCGACAACTTTATTGCTCAGTTGCGCAAGCACCTCGAAGTTGACCCTGAACAGCCTCGGCATCTAATGACCGTGCGTGGCGCGGGTTATCGGTTTGATCCATAGAGAGGGACCCTTCCCGGTCCCTCTTTCGACGACAAGTCGTCGAAATTCACCCTGCCACGCGTTCCTCGCGCGGTTCATTGTAGGGACCCTTCCCGGCTGAGCATGGATCACAATTATCAATGACTTTGTAATTACCGGGAATTTCGGAAATTAGGCAGCGGTTGAGCGACAGTCGGCTCACGGAGGCGTTCACTCACACGCAAATCTAAACATAGCGAGAGCACCTTCCGTGGCCAACTGGTTCAACTGCCGCTACGCTGACGCCGCCGGCCCAGCCGTTGCGAACCGGCCAACAAGGCCAATGCAAGCCCTCCACCGATCCCCAAGCCCATCGCTTTGGTCGGAACGCTAGCGCCAGTGGGTTTGCCGCCGGAAGTTGGTGGCGTGGCAAAACCGCCGGTTGGTACCGTTGGTGCCACGGGGGCTGGCTTCCAACGACGAATGCCAATTTCAGGCAAATCGCGTTTGACCAACGATGCCAAGCGGACTTTGCCACGCGGTGCAAATGCAACTTTGCGCGCGATGATCATGTCGTCACTTTGTTCGTCGTAATTCCATGGGCCACCCCAGATGCCGCGGCGCGGATTTTTGCATGTGATGGCACCGGTCCACCAATGCCGCATGGCGTAGCGCGCTTGGAAATTGTTCTGGCTTGCCGTCGACGATCCGTATTCAAGTTGGTTGTTGCCGTTGCGTTGCTCACGGCCACCGACGATGGCACCGGCTTCGCGAAAGCGTAGGTCGTCTTTCATGTCGGCTTTGCCGTAACGTGCATGCATGCGCGTGAGCACAAACGTCCCGCTAGCAATGGGCCCGCCCAACACGTCACCACCAAGCAACGCCAAGTCGCTTGGCGTCACCAAGGTTTCTTCGGGTGGGCACGGGTCGCATTTGCTGCTCGGCGTGGCTTGCCACGAATACTCGGTCACGATCGCGCCCGGGTTTTTCTGGGTCGTGCGGTCGAACAACGCAGCGTAGAATTCGCCAAAGCGTGGTTTCACACTGTCACGCACGTCGAAGTTGGTTGGGATCGTTACGTTCTTGTAATTTGCAACTTCAAAACGTTTGTCGGCTGCAATGATGTTGACGATCAGATCTTGGGTGCCCGAGGAGTTAGCCATGCCGAGGCGAATAGGTAAGGAAAATTCTTCGCTGTCGTAGCTAAAGCGCAGCGGTGATAGCGCCGCGCGGTTGCCAATGAAACTGACTTTTTTGGGGTCGACTTTGGCGACGAAGAATTTCGAGCCAGCTTCAATATAAGGGCGCAGCAGCGGCGCTGCATCAGCGGGAATCTTGTACTTGTTGGAGCGCAACCAATCTTCGAGCCCGGTAGCTTCGGTAGCGGATAGAATCAGCACTTGATATTCGCCGACGGTAAATTTGGCTTCGATCTTGACCGTAGACTTTTCGTCGGCGCCGGAGTCGTCTTTATCCATCGCCATCGACGATCGCCTCGCCATGCCTTTGCCCATACCGCCGCGTGGCCTCGTCTGTTCGCATGGATCTTGTTCCCAGTACTCTACGAGCCTCGGCGCACCCAGCGAATCGACGTGGTCGAACACACTCTTGGGTAAGGTTTTGACGTCACCTTCTTTAAGCACCACGGGCACCGGCACCACCATGGCAAAGTCTTCGACTGGGCCGTTGTAGTCGTTTTGCATCGAGAACACGGTGCGCGTCCCAGCTCGCATCATCACCACTTGGGTGGCGTCGTTAAACATTTTAGCGCCACCCCCCGATACATAGAATCCGCAAAAGGCGTTGGCCCGGGGCGGGGCTACCGCAGTCGCGGCACATGCGGCCGCGCCGGCCAGAATTACACGCAAGGCATTTTTCATCATGGTGGTGTAGTAACGCAGTATCGGCCGGGTAGTTCTAATTGCGCCCGCGCGTCGTCAAAATAGTAGTAACTACAAATATTTGCGATTTACCGAGACTCAGTGAATCCGAGC